>NZ_JACGUS010000100.1:0-1410 GCF_014076785.1 Colwellia sp. MB3u-55 | reverse complement strand
CAATGTCATTAACTTAAGGTTAATTTATGTATTTACAATAAGTTAGCTAATTGCTAACCTGTCTATGAATTAAAAACATAGAGAAATTACCAATGAGCTGTTCACCATTTAATTCAAATAGTACAAAAACTAACCAGTAAGATTCATTCAACTGAATTTTTACAAAAACATCGTAAAAAACCTACAGATTTCACTCGAAATCGCACGCTTACTTTTCCTCGTTTAATGAGTTTTATGTTGAATGCGCTTAATGGTTCAATTCAAGCTGAACTTGTTCGGTTTTTCAATGTTATCGACGATAGCTACTTATCAACAAAGTCTGTTAGCACCGCAGCTTTTTGTAAAGCCAGAATGAAACTCTCCCATCAGGCATTTATCGAGTTAAATGATGATTTGGTTCAAACGTTCTATGAAGCGGCAACCATTGATAAATGGCAAGGCCATAGACTGCTAGCAGTTGATGGCTCAGTCACACAATTACCTATCTCTGACAAACTACTTGAGCATTTTGGTAAAGCTCGCCCACATGCCGCTATGCCTCATGTTCGTCTTTCACAACTTTATGATGTTAAGAATAATATGACCCTAGATTTACAGGTAGAAAGCCATTCAACAGGAGAGCGTGAAATGGCGCTAAAGCATTTAAATAAAACCCAAACAGGTGACTTAGTCGTTTATGACAGAGGTTATCCTGCCGTTTGGTTTTATAAGTACCATATGCTAAAGAATGTTGATTTTTGCATGCGCATTGTTAAAAGCTCTAATGTTGTTAAAGCTTTCTTAGAAAGTGGGAAATATAGTGATGTCGTTGATTTCCCTTGTGTTGAAAAATCTCTTCGTAGATGTAGAAAAGATAAGATATCGACAGAATCACTACAGTTAAGGTTAGTGCGAGTTGACCTGCCATCAGGCGAGCCAGAGATTTTGGTTTCATCATTAACAGATATACAAGCTTATCCTACTGCTCTTTTCGCTAATTTATATCACCAACGCTGGGGAGTTGAAGAAGATTTTAAAGTATTGAAAAGTCGTCTTAATATTGAGAATTATTCTAGTGTTTCTGTTGAAGGTGTTTTACAAGACTTACACGCTAAGCTATTAACTAAAAACCTTGCAGCTTCTGCGATCCACGATGCAAAGCGGAAAATAAAGAAGCCTAAAAATACTAGGCTCTATGAATATAAAATCAATTTTACCTTTGCGATAAATCAGCTAAAGGATAACGTTGTCAGGCTCATTATGAAGCTAGCTGAGCTTGAGTTATACGAACTGATATTAAGTAAAATATCAAAGAATTTAAGTGCTATTCGACCTGACCGGAAGTTTTTTCGACAAGACCGTAGAAACAAAACAAATAAGTACCCAATGAATTATAAACGTATGTGTTAAATCCTTAAGTTAATGACATTG
>NZ_JACGUS010000099.1:0-11407 GCF_014076785.1 Colwellia sp. MB3u-55 | reverse complement strand
ATTCGTCGATTACTCACTGATTAGTTAGCAGCGCCTACCTTACTCATTTCGTCGTGGCACCTGTCTTCAGTCTATGTTAGCGGTTCAATAGCCGTTAGGCTATTGCCGTCCTAACGCCGTCGGTGATTGTGCCACACCCGATGCTTGATCCCATGCGCTAACTCAAAACTTTTATTCATGCAGGTACTCTCGATATTCTTAGCTTCACATCAATTTTTGGTAGCACTACCTCGCGAGAAATAGCCCAAATATAAGCGATCATTTCTCTGGCGATGGCCGTAACGACCACATTACGATGTTTGCCTTTATGCATGAGTCGTTGATAGCGTCGGCACAACCTCAGTTGAGCTTGCCTAGCCATATCAATAATTTCTTTGCTTAACCCTTCTTGTCTTAATTGCATTTCTTTTGAAATATTGGCGTTGTGTTTATACGAATGGCACCTTCGACCAGTAGTCGTCTTGCACGGCTGTTACCGCATTTGGTAATAGCACCTAAATGGCGTTTATCGCCACTTGAATGTTCGCTTGGTACAAGACCAAGGTAACTCATTAATTTTCTGGGATGGTCGAACCGTGATAAGTCACCTAGTTCGGCAATCACGCCTGTGGCGACTAATAACCTCACACCACGGAGCGCCTGTATCGCTTTAACTACGGGATAAAATCGCCAACGCTTCACTTGATGGGTTAATTCATTATCCAGCCTTTTTAAGCGTTTTAACCTTTCGGTAATGGTTAAAACCGCTTCTTGCAAAACAATTTGCTGACAAGGATGAGGTAATACTAATTCAGCGAGCCAACGCAAATACTGTAATGACCAGTTATCTTTTATTTTGCTGTTAATGTTGTTACGTAACAACAATGCTTTAAGTTGATATTTAGCCTCTTTTAAGTCTTTCATGCCTGTTTCTCGTGCTCGGGATAAATCACGTTCGGATTCATCTTCGGGCTCAGGGACATAGATAGATGTTAAGTCTTCAGACTTGAGCAGCTTTGCAAGTTTGAGCGCATCACGTTTATCGCTGAGTATTTTACCTAAATGAACTGACTTAGTGCCGCGCTGGTCTTCGTTATAAGCGATTTTAGTAAATGTTTTATGGGTATCTAAGCCAATGAAAAGTATGTTATGTTTTATCATGCTAGCCTCTGTTTTATATTGTTGACACATATATTATGGCTCTGGTTTGTAAAACTAACCCACGTTCATAGGCTAGCACCTTGTGGGGAGTCATTGTGTCTATATGCCTAAAGGGATTTTGTGTTTACATTTCTATATTTACTTTCAAATTTAGTTGGATATTTTTTTAGCTTCAATTTTATTCTGAATAGGCTAAAAGTTAGCGAGCAACGAAGAAAGAGAGCGACTTATTTAAGCTTGTTATTACTAGGCATTCAATTAGTTAGCTCTACTTTATGTGAGCTGGTTGCTCTTGACGATTTAGCGGCATTGTTATTAACTATTATTATATTTTTAGCTGTCATACGAAAGTTTCTAAAGTTAACTGTTTGGCAAACTGTATTAATTCCCATAGTTGTACCAATAATTGGGCAACTTTGTTTTGTTATCGTATTTGCTTTAAGTATCAAAGTTTTCGGGCCAATTACGGTGTAGTCGGCATATAACAAGTCATTAAAGCAGGAAAATTTACAGTTAGCAGTTTCGATATTTTCGGTGCATTTAATTAAATTAAGGAGAGTAAAATGAATGGAAGTGAAATCTTGGCTCAAGGTGGTCAATATGCAGTAGGGTTAGGAACTCTAGCATTATTGAACGCTGGTTTGGCTCAAAGTAAAAATAGAAGTGGATTACTTTGGTTTTTTATTTCTTTACCCTTAGGCCCAATTGCAACGTTCTTGCTCGTCTTCTTGGACAAACAACCAGAAATTGAGCAACAGTAAAAACTGCTAACAATGCGTTCAAACGGAGAAAAAATTGAAAATTCGAGTTTTAATAATTACTTTATCTTTGCTTTCCGTCTGTTTAAGCGCATTGGCTAGTGCGGCGGATAACAAAGTAGAGCTAGAGGTGTTGGTAAGCAACTACGAAGAGCTAGCAGTAGATGCCAAAAATTGTACAGATTCACGCAATCAGAAATCGGCACCATGTACTCGGTTTATTGAAATATTCAATAACGGGGAAATTAACAATATAATTAAATCATTTGGCAATAATGTGAGTCGCTATTTGAGTATCGATCAAGAACTGACACTTAGGGGGGTTACCGCAGTAGGACACGTTGCTGATACCTTAGGGTTTCTATTCGAAAAACAAACTCAAAAATTGCAAAAACGAACATAACAAACAAATTATGGCTGGGACGCTAAACAGCCGCGCCCCATATTTGAAGCGTTAAGTGACATACAAGGATTTAGTATGAATTTAGATGATCGTATTATCAATTTTTATCGTGCCGGTATTGGATTGGCTACATCAGCGATTTGTTTAGCATTTTTAGCTCTAATTGGCTTTTTACTTATCAATAGAACCGCACTATTTTCAATTCAGGCTGCGGGAATCATTATTTTTTTTCTGCTTCTGGCTGTTTGGTTTGGAAAGCTTAGCTATCAACTTATTTTCCAAGCATCAAAGGAACACACATCTCTGTTTTCTCCAACGTCAATCATCGCAATATTTTCACTCGTTGGCTTGGGCGCTTTATCTGGTATTGTATTTAGATTCTCAACGGGTGATTTAGAAAACGGCTTCCTTAGTGTCTTAATTTTATTAATGCTGTTCCCTCTTGGCCATTTTTGTTGGAAACACGCAAAAAAATAGCAGCGTGAATGTCACCTAACAAGTGCTTAAATGGAAAAATAACAGTAGGCCATCGCTTCGCGATTATAGCCAACCATTATTTTCCGCTTCTTAAGGCATTAGGTGTAATCGCCACTTCGTTTTAATTGTTTAAAGTATTTGCCAATTTAATCTAGTGTTTGTATTTTCTAAATATGGTTTTGGAGTGTTTCGCCAAGCCTACGTCATTTAAGCCAATATAGTCTTCGGGCATTACCAAAAACAAAATGTCCTTGCGAATTGGCTTTTCATTGTTTGGTGTTGCGGCTCAAAATCTAGCAGTTGTGTTTATTAAGTGGCGAATGTTATATTATTGTTAGAGTTTGGTTTAAGTTATTGTATTTACAAAGCTGTTCACCTAACAAGCAACTCAAGACGGAAACAAACAGTTGGCTGTGTTCGTACCTCGCAAATTATAGCCAACTATTTTTAGCCGCTTAGTAGGGCGTTAGGCTTACAAGGAAGTGTCATGCAATATCGAAAAAAATTAGTCATATTATTATTCGTGTTATTTTCAGTGAATTCATTTGCTGGTGATAAAAAAATAAAAATTGGAGTCACTTGGGACTATACTGCAAGCGGTTTCTTTTCTCCTGAAGTTGATGAACTAATTGTTAATAAAGTCATTGCCAATTCACCTGCAGAAAAAGCAGGATTAAAGGTCGGGGATAAAGTTTTATCTCTCGAAGGTTGCAATATTCCCGGATGCCCGGCTTCAAAAGTAAAAGGCTATTTAAAATCTGATTCAGGCACAGAACTTCACCTCGTTATAGAAAACAATAAAGGCGTAGTTGAAAACCTCATGATTACAGTGGGTTAAAGCCTAACAAGAATTTCAAGTAGGACAAAATACAGTTGGCTTTTTGTTCACTCCGCTCACCTATTTTAGCCAACTATATTTGCCTCTTAAATCGGCGTTATATGACTATGAAGTCATATTCACAAGGAGAGTAATATGAATATTAATGTAGCAATGGTTCCTTATATTTTAATTTTAACGTGTGTTTTGCCTGCTTTATTCGCTATTCGATTAGCAAAGAAGCAAGAACGCTCTTTGTTAATAAGCGGTGTAGTAGCATTCGCACTTGGCTTTACATGGATCGGCGGTTGGATTTATTTAGCAATAATGAATTTTAAAAAACCTGTTCAGGTTGTTGATAAATAGTTATATAACAAGCTATTCAAGTGGGACAATGATCTTCCTCCGATAAAACGGACACCAAAATCTAACTAAAGATAAGGTGTCTTATGCCCAAGTACAACAATCCAAGACGAACTTGGAAGTATTCAAACGACTTTAAAGTCAACGCTGTTCAACTAAGTTTTACTGTCGGCGTCACAATCAAATCTGTTGCTGAAACACTCGACATACACCCATTTATGCTGTCACGATGGCGAAAAGAATATCGTGAAGGAATAATTGTGGCTGATAAACGAAAAAAAGTGGCTGGCCAATCAAAAGCCCAAAAAGTACTGACCAAAGAGCAGGAACTAGCACGTGAAAATAAAGAGCTTAAGGAGGAGCTGTTTATTCTAAAAAAGTGGCAACGGTTTCTTGCCGAGGAGCATCAAGCCGATATCGATTCATCGAAAAACTCAGACCCGACATAAAGGTCAAAAGGTTACTGGAATTTTTTGATGTATCTAAAAGTGGCTATTACGATTGGCGTGAGCGTCAACCCAGTGCCCGTGCGATAGAAGATGTTGAACTTAAACAGAAAATCCAGCAAATATTGACCGAGAAAAAAGGCCGATATGGTAGTCCTCGCATTTTTAAAACATTACAAAAGCAAGGATACAACATTGGTAAAAAGCGTGTAGAACGGTCGTATAGAGCGCTTGGGCTGGTTGTTAGAGTGATGCGGGTAACTACACGCTCTGCGTTTTATAAACGTTTTCCTGCGACAGGCAAAAACTTACGGCCTTATGTTGGCGTGCCATTGGTTAAAGATAAAGTATGGGTAGCAGATGTCACGTATTTAAAAGTGAAAGGTGTATGGCGTTATTTGTCGGTAATAATGAATCTATATTCACGGCATATTATTAGCTGGAGTTTAGATAAAAATAGAACGATGGACGTCACGAAGCGCACATTAGAAAATACGGTTAAGAAACGAAAACCGTCGGGTGATTTGATGCTTCATACTAATAGAGGTGTAGATTATCGTGTACACGTTTATCAAAAAGTATTGAAACGATATGCGATAACTCATAGCTTGAGCCGAGCGGGAAAATGTCCTGATAATGCGCATATGGAGTCATTTTTCCATTCAATGAACATGGAAGTTATTCGTGGTAATGTATTTGATAGTGATAAAGAACTGCGCGGAATACTTGGCAGTTACATTAACAAATACTACAATGTTTCAGGGTGCATTCAGGGATAAGTTATTGCTCGCCAATAGAATATGAAGCCCTGGCAGCGTGAAAAAAAATGTGTCCGTTTTATCGGGGGAAGATCACAAAAAACAGTTGGCTGTTTTCACTTCGTTCAACATTATAGCCAACAATTTTTTGCTACTTAATGTGGCGTTATGTTTTCCTCTGACTTGGCGATTAAATAATACCAATGATAACTCTTAAAAATTTTAATTCAGGTGATACAGAGCTACTTTTGCTATTTTGAATGACCAAGAAGTAGTTAAGTACCTATCATCTAAAATCCCAACACCTTATACCTCGGAAGATGCTAATTGGTGGATTTCCACTGGAAGTAAAATGGGTATAGTTAAAGCTATAGATTTTAATGGCTCTTTAGTTGGATGCATTGGTGCTGAAAAGGGGAAGTTTGAATATCAGCGGTCTGCTGAAATTGGATACTGGATTGCAAAAGACCATTGGATTAATGGCATTGCCACGCAAGCTGTAAATGAAATAATATCGTTAGTATTCAATACTACAGATATTGTTAGGTTGTTTGCATCTATCTTTTCTCAAAATACGGTTTCTATGCGTGTTCTAGGCAAATGTGGTTTTGAACTAGAAGTAGTTCATAATAAAGCTATATAAAGACGATATATTTTATAATAATCATGTATTTAGTTTACTGAAAACATAACGATCTCTATTACTGCCTAATGCCACTTCACTTACGATATTTAGCGACTGTAGAGGGATTAATGGTGAATAAACTGATATGATTATATTTGGCTAGTGCATAAATAAGAGGTCCTTTTTTAAGTTCACAGGCCACAGCGAGTTGTTGATTTGGGTAACGATTTTTAAGGCTCATTGCCCATTCATATAGCGCTTCGGGTTTACACTTAATAATGGAATAGTGGTATTTATCGGTGTGGTTAGGGTGTTCACAGATATCATGTTTTTTATCTGCCCAATCAATGCCGATTAAGGCAGAGAAATTATCAATGTTATATGCTTTCATTTTGCAGCTCCTGCGCGTAAAGTTACAAGTGGAGTGTGCTTAAATCTCATTTCTCGCAGGTCTTATAGATAGTCCTCGTAGGCAATCCCTGAGTATGCGTTTTGAAATGAGTTGCTCTGTTGGTTCGAACGTTTTGTTAGAAACATTGAATGTTTGCCGTTCAATATTCGTAACCAACAGGAGCATGTTCCACTTATCAACTATAAGGCGTTCAAACAGACAAAAAACAGTTGGCTGTTTCACTCCGTTCACAATTTTAGCCAACAATTTTTTGCCGCTTAACGTGGCGTTATGTGTTTTAAAGGATTTTTTATGCAATCTAAAGTTTTAACAATAATCATTCTAAGTTTAATGTTTGGGTGTCAATCTACTCCACAAAATGCTGAATCAGGGCAAGGTCTATTGATTGGAGAAGATTCATCAGCTGTAAAAGTTATGATTCGCCAAATTGATAAAGGCGATATTTTATGGGAAGGTAATTATAAATTAGGTACTACAGCATCTATCGAAGTTGGTAACCATACCGTATCAATAATGTGTGAGTTTTCTTATTCATGGGGCAAGAAGTTATCCCCAGGCACCCTGAATATTGATATAAAACCCGACACTGTTTATAACGTCTCTGGCAAGCTTTCACCAAGTGGTGATAACTGTTTGGTGGTAGCAAACATATAACAAGACGTTCAAGCGGGACTCGTAACAGTTGGCTCGGTTTCGCTTCGCTACACATTTTAGCCAACCATTTCTCGCCCCTTAATGTGGCGTTATATGTCGCCACTGTTCAAGTAATTATGTTTTGCAACTTGGGCATATAAATTAATAGTTTGTGCTTGTTTCCGTTCTTTTTTGTGGTAACTTTAGTGGCATGAGATCAGTTTGTATTTTTGGTTACACAGTTTTCGCCTAAATGGATTTAGTGCATATCGCTCAATTCCCTTTAGGTTTTATAAAGTTTGTTTAGGTTTTTGCTTAATTGGCTTTTTAGTAAACGGCTCAAATTCACGTTTAGTAGCAAAGTGGCGAAAGGTTTTTTAAATCTACTCATTCCACGCTTTAACCTTTTATTGTTCTTGGTAACTTAAGTGTTTGCTATGTAAGCCAGATATAACAAGCTATTCAAGACGGACGCTAAACAGTTGGCTAGCTTCGTTCCTCGCATTTTAGCCAACAATTTCGCGCTGCTTAATAGGGCGTTATAACGTAGGTGTATGAATCGAATGAGTAGATGTAAATCAAGGTTTTTTCAATGTTTATTGTTAGTTCTATTTGTTTCTTCATGTGCTTCATATCATAACTTAAATGAAGATGGCGCTAATCATTTGGGTGGAGGCTTTTTGGATACTAAATTAGTCTCCGGTTTATACCGATTGACAGTAAAAACTAACTTTGCACCTTGGACTAACTTTTCAGGCGCATGGAATACATGGAATAAAAGAGCGAAGGAGTTATGTAACGAAAAGGATTTTGAAAATTTTGAAGTAGAAGAGAGTTCCTACAATACTGTTGCAGGAGAAGGGTACATAGTTTCACAAGTTAAAGGCTATGTTCATTGTTCTGATTCAAGTTTGGAAAAAAATGAAATTGAAAAGTTAATATCAACAAATGGACATGAATTTTAAGTATGGATCAATAATGAAATATATAGGTGTTTTTCTAATACTAATCTTAGTGGGGTGCGTCTCTTCGCCCCCATATCCAAAAGCAAAGATTAATGGTAAATACGAAATTTTAGGAGCAAAAATATACTCACCCAATGAACTAGGTTGGTATTTAATTCAACATTCTCAAAATAGTATTACTTTTGGTACTATCCCAACCAGCACTGATAGTGTAATTGCAAATATTAATTTATTTTGGGTTGGTGAGTTCGATAAGGACAACGATTTTTTAGAGTCTATTATAGCTGAGCGATACAAAAATAATGATAAAGAAAGGTGGTTTAATCGTGTTGTAGAAAATAACTTTATAACTTTCAAAGAAAATAGTTGTTTCAGTTATAAAACAGTAGCTGAAGATCATCAAAGCAAGAGTAAAAGCCGAAAGAGCTTCCAATATTACAATACTATAGGAAATATTTGCAGGCACCCTGCAAATAAAAATACAGCAATACAGGTTGAAGTTTCTTATCGAGCTGATTCAAAAGAAATTCCGATAGCAATTAAAGCTATTGCAGAACGGTTTATAAATAATCTAGAGCTATTAGGTGATGAAATCGGGTAACGTTATAATAAGCCATTCAAGCAGGGCTTTTAATTGTTGGTTAGGTTCCGCTTCGCTTCACATTATAACCAACAATTAAAAGCCTCTTAATAGGGCGTTAGGCGAATGCCTTACATTTAATAAAGGATACTATGAAAATAATAATGAGTTTAACTTTTGCAAGCCTGATATCTTGGCAAGCTAATGCAAATAACGAGGCTATAGGAGCTTTTGAGCAATTGTTGCCACAATATATCGAGTGGGCGCATGAAGTTGATAAAAAAGGAATAAAGATAGGTATACCTTTAGATAAAAAAGGACTTAATTTAGCTAGTGAAGTCGGGATTAAATTTCCTGAAAAAGTCAAAATCGTTTACGTTGATAGAGTCCCGTACCCTTATGAAAATGAAGGTTTAAAGAAAATGGGGTTGTCGTTAGGTTTTATCGGCGAAAATATTATTAATAATGCCCAAGTTTTTGGCTACTCAATATACGTTAGAAAGGGATATGAACTTGATACCCCCAAATTAGCACACGAACTTGTTCACGTATTACAAATCGAAAGGTCAAGCTTGGACAAAATCATTTTTCAGCATTTATCTGATTTGGCAAAATATGGATATACCAATGCTCCTTTAGAAGTTGAAGCATTTAAAGCAAACAAGAAGTACGGTGGCAGTTAATTCGCCTAACAACCTGTTAAACAATGACAAAAAACAGTTGGCTTTTGCTCCTTCTTCGCTAATTTTAGCCAACTATTTTATTGCCTGTTAACAGGGCGTTGGGTGTTTATCGAGCATGAAAGTTATCGAAAAGGTTGAGATACTTAAAAATGATCAATTGTTTGTTGTCTTAGCTAGTGGAGGAAAGCCTGATTACCAATATATTTATCGTGAAGCTGCGGAAGTTAATTGGGACGATGAGCTTAAAGCATTTAAATCTCCTGCCCCAAGAGAATGGTGTCATTCCGATTGGTTTCATCACATTGTTAAAGTCGCAAAAAATATCAGTATTAATTTAGTCTTGAATAATGATAAAACTTGGGTTGATATCTCAAAAAATGTTAAAGAACAGGTACTTGTGGGTAGAAATACCTAACAAGAATTTCAAGAGGGGCGTTAGGTTAATAAGGAGGATTCACATTGAAGTGTCCACATTGCGATAAAAAAATAAGTCTATTTTCTAAAACTTTGAATAAATTTGGCAAAGTTAAAGTATGCCCTCATTGCTCTGAACCATTTAAATCATTTATAAATTTTAAAGTGGCCGCTATTTTATTTATACCTGCTCTTGTATTATCGTTATTTATTTTAAAGCCATTCATTATATCCCTTGGTCTCACTGGAGGTGTTTCTACAGGTATTATGGGCGGATTACTTGTTTTATTATCTATGCGACTAAAGAAGCTAGATTAACCTAACAAGGCATTCAAACGGACAAAAAACAGTTGGCTGTTTTCACTTCGTTCAACATTATAGCCAACAATTTTTTGCCGCTGAATGTGGCGTTATGCAGAAAATTAAGATTTGGCAATAGTCGTCAACTTTACTAAAACGAGATAAATAATGATAAAAAAATTAGCTTTGCTTTTATCTTTTCTTATTCCATCAGTATTCGCTCAGGTTACTCTGGTAGATAAGTTTAAAATTGAACAACAAATTAAAGAATTTATGGCTAAAGAAGATGTTCCAGCATTGGCAGTTGGCATTATTCAACAAGGAAAAGTGGTATTTACTTCAGCGGTAGGTATAAAAGACAGAGAAACCAAGCAAGCAATAAACTCTAAGACGTTATTTCAAATTGGTTCTCAGTCGAAAGTATTAACTAGTATTATAACGTTAGAGCTAATAGATGAGGGGAAACTGAAGCTTACTGATCGTGTCATTGATCTTTTACCCGATGTTTTTCCAAAAGATTCTCTGGAAGAATTTAAATCATTAACGATTGAACTTCTAATGACACATCGTTCTGGTTTACCTAATTATCCTAAAAACGTCACTAGAATCGATGGTGATGCATTTTTAGGTGGTTATGATGAAAAAATGCTATTGAGTGCGCTAAAAACCATTAAATTAAGCTTTACCGTTAATGAAAAATGGGAATATTCAAATTTAAATTATGCTGTACTTGGATATGTGTTGAGCAAGGTGACAAATACAAGTTATGCTGAATTAGTTAAACATTATATTAATGATAAATATAGCCTTTCAAATACTTTGGTAAATTTATCTGAAAGCCAAAAGCACACTCAAATGGCTTTACCTTACAGAAAAGACGATCGTCAAGTTGTGACTAAACCGTGGAATATGGGGTTATTAGCGCCACATGGGGGTGTTTACTCAAGTATTGATGATCTAGCTCGCCTTATGGTGTTACAACTGAAGGCATACTCGTTATTCAGTAAAAACGGAGTGACTTCACCGCTCGTTTCAACTCAAATAAAATATGACACTGAATTTACTCAGGCTGGAGAAATATACCTAGGACTCAGTTATGGCCTTGGAATGTTTGAAGCAAGCAATGAGTTCCCTCTGTTTTCTAAAACAGTATTGTTTCATGGTGGCGATTTAGATGGTTATGGCTGTGAGTATTTATTTTCTCCAGAATATAATGTCGGAGTAGTTATGCTAACTTCAAGTGGTGGAGGTAAGTTTGTCAATTTTGGCAGGAAAATGATGAGTGAACTACTAGAAATAAGCGTAAAGTAGAATTGCGTTTCTTTCTGCATAACAAGCTGTTAAACAAGGACAAAAAACAGTTGGTTTTGCTCCTTTGTCGCTGATTTTGGCCAACAATTTTTAGCCTCTTAATGAGGCATTGGTATGGCTCGCCACGTCAAGTTAAATACACTGAACCTTGTTCATTAATTTCAGAACCATTGTATTCACTTTTAGTATTAAGTGAGTTAACGCATAGAATGAAGCAAGTAATTTTGTCGGTTATCATGCTGATATTCGTCGATTACTCACTGATTAGTTAGCAGCGCCTACCTTACTCATTTCGTCGTGGCACCTGTCTTCAGTCTATGTT
>NZ_JACGUS010000098.1:0-27372 GCF_014076785.1 Colwellia sp. MB3u-55 | reverse complement strand
CAACCAACAACGAGCTAAGGGTAAGTCTCATCAATCAGCGGTAAGAGCTTTGGCTTTCAAGTGGGTGCGTATTGTATTTAGGTGTTGGAAAACGAAAGTACCTTATGATGAATCCAAATATTTAAAAGCATTAAAGGAAAGAAACTCTCCTTTATTGGCTGCATAAAATACTTGTTGAATGCCTCAGGGCGTGAAGCTGACATTAAGGCTTAGTTTGAAAGGGTAACTACTGCCACTTTGAAGACGTTATCATTTGAGAAATTATACTGAAAACTTTTGTATGTTTTGATCTACAGCGGACATGGCTTAATAACCACATTACTCTGGCAGTTTCCTGATAGCGGACGTTCTTCATAGATAAAAACATGGTCTCTTGATGATTACTTTTTGCCTATAGCCAGTTAAATCTGAATGTGAACAAAGCCATCACAGCGGTCATAGAAACTTTAAATTATATTGATAATTTCTCGCTAAAGCTGATCAAAATTTTAAATTTTCACACAAAATTGTTACCACATTACTAAAAGAAATTGGAATTCAATTATTTTAGACGGTTCAATTCCACAAGGTGATATAGAGCGGATGATGGATAATTCATTTAAGCTGGTGGTTAGTAAAATGACCAAGAAAGACCAGAAGTCTATCTTGGTAAATTTATGATGGTTGTTATTTAACTATTCTTGCCCAGTATACCAATACTTAACGATCCCCTCAGCAGGTTTTCCGCGGACAGATTGAGATATGTTAGGGAAACCTTCAAAACTGGGTATTAATGTTTGTGAAAGCCAATAACCAGTATGTATGTCGACGCTATTTATCATAAAAGTATCTTGCTCTTCAATTGCTTCCATAATGCCTTCTATGCCGACTGATTGAACAGAAAAATCAGTAACGAAACTTTCTTGAATGCAACTTACCTCAGTTCCATCTTCTATAGTTCCAGGAGTACAGAAACCATCTTCTTTCCAACCATTGAGAAAAAAGTCTTCACGGCTTTGTACTTGCACAACAAGTGTTATCGGTAAATCTATATCTGAAGTACCATACCAGCATGGCTGGTTAATATCGTCACAATATATCTGACTATGTTGGTAGGAGAGCGATTCAAACGTTTTCTGTTTTATCAATTCCGTTGTTAGGTTGGCATTTTCTTCGGCGTTAAATTGATTCCCACAGCACTGTAAGGCATTGATCACAATGCTATCGACTCTGGAGAATATTCTTTGGTCATTATAGACAGTCCCTATTTGTCCCCAAACAATTTCACCATCAAAATTGGCGCTTATATCGTCAATTATTTCGGAAAATCGTTCAATATAATAATCTTTTAGTTCATCTGTATGCAAAGTGACCCACATTGCATTCCAGTCAGCGGCAATGCCTTTTATGCCGATTTCTTGGGCATGTTTTGCCTGAATAATAATATTATTTTGATGTGCATCCAATAGTATTTTAAGCTTGCCCAATGTGAGGTCCTCACCTTGCTCAACAATAATTTCTCGATCATTATTGGTTTGAGTAAACTGCCAAGAAAAATAAACTTCAATGTCGAGCAGATTTGCTTGCTCGACAATATATTCGACATACTTTTTAGGGGTATGATACCTAGCTTCGTCTACTACCCAGGGTTCTTGACTATCGTTCCAATCACCATAATTGTACATCCAAAACCTTTGTGCGCCAGATACACTCATCGCTTGTAATGCTTCCAAATACATCAATTCTACATATTCATCTCTGGAACAATTGTCGCGAGTAGACTGGGGTAGACCATCATAAATCCAACTAGGTGAATAATCTTTAAAACTGATACTTCTAACTATACTGCTAGCAAGTTGACTTCTGGGGGAGGGTGTTTCAAATTTACCATTATATTCAACGGGGTAATCTGCGTTATGAGGGTTAGTGCATGATGAAGTAACAGGTGGCATTACCACCGGTGTTGGATTTGATGAGGCTGTATCGCTAGTCCCACCTCCGCCGCCACAGGCGCTTAGGAACAAAGTAAGAACGAAGATAACAAAATACTTGTTTGTGTGGGACATCTTTAACCTCTCAATAAATGATGTAGTGAATACGTTACAGACAAGGTAGTAAAAATATCCGTATAAATTACAACCCCATGACCTTATGCAATGCACTTATGCTAATAGCTTTGCGTCTATTAATTTTCGTTAATAGTTGCCAGTTATTAGCTGATTTTATCGTAAAGCCAGATAAGTTCAAAATTATTTATATTCGCTATTAAATAGTAGCGCTAATGTTTATATGATTAACCTAGTTTGGACGTGAATTTATCAGTGTAAATAGTTCGTTTACCACACCCAAGCGGACGTTAGTATCCACAGTTACCTTATGACTTCTACCTCTATGATTTTTAATTCTACTGTCGAATGTCTTTGGTCAACTAACTGGTGCACAGTTGACCTAGACAAACACTCAAAATTTCAAAATATTACTTCCGGTTTGCGCACGGAGGAGTCTTTACCCTTTAATTCATTAATGTCAGCTATCGTATCTTTGTTAACATTAGATAGCGAGCATCTGAGACTTCTCCAGCTAGCCAATTGCGGACATTAAGCCTTTACAAATTCAGGAGCATATTTAGGGCAAGATTTTAACTTAGTAATAGGCTCAGACGTGTTTACAATTTTAAAAGCATTGATTTGTGAAAGGTTATCAATTGATTTTGTTGAAAAATTATTAGCACAAAAATCTCTTAAATTGACTAATTCGTCCTCTGTTAAATAATTTAATATTGAGAACCTTTGATTAAAATCTATTTCTTCATGCTCCAACCAAGTATATAAAACCGATAAGGCAGATATTTTATTTTCTAAGGTGCCAGCCTGATCCTTAGCTCTTAATTTTCTCATTACATATAATGTTGGATACATTAACGGCATACCATCACTATCAGCCAACGTGCAACACTCTTCACCATTATCAAACTGAAATCTTTCTACTCTAAAGTTAAGTTCCATAAGAACCTCCTACAACTGTTAAAACGCTGTAAGTTATTCTGGTAAACTTTTTAATTTTTATAAGAGATTTTTATATTATTTATCTATAAAAATAATTACAATAAAATACAACCACTTAAAAGATAATCTTTTACTTTAAAATAATTGGAATCATGAGGTATTTATGATTTATAAAAAATACCTAGATCAAAAATTAATAGTTCAGTTATAAAAAAGCCCCCTAAAGTGTTTTTTTATAACCATATGTGACTACGCATAATAGTTGAGATTAACAATCACCAAGTGAGATTTAGTTTTTAGGATCACTTTCTATATAGAGCAGAAGTTAGCATTTGAGAATTTATACTGAAAATATTTGTATGTTTTAATCTAAAGCGGATATGGCTGAATAAACCCATTACGCTATCAGCTTCCTGATAGGACGTTCTCAATAGGTAAAAAAATGTGATTTTGATGTTTATAACACACTCGATTTTTAAGTTCATTGACTGGCAACAAAGCCACCACAGCGGAAGTTAGCAACTCTTTAATCCTAACGTCCGTTCACGGCTGACATAACTCTCGTTGCAGTTATTATGGTGTTTGATAAGTAGTTAAAATGTACCTATCCCCTCTTATTGCATTAAAAAATTTAACAAAAATTTGTTTTGTTTTCTCACAGGAATACATTCTTTATACTTATCTAGTAAAGCTGTAACCTATAGCAAAAGATACCCAAGGTTCGTCTTGAAACTCCCAGTCATCCCCCTTTGAACCTGATAAATGATCTACACCAACAATTAGAGCAATGTCCCAATTTTTACTGATTTCAAAATTTACACCAAGGGCAAGGGTCAGGCCATCTTCTGTTTCGACCTTATCCGTACCTACTTCACTAACTGATATTTTGGATAAGCCAAATGCTGCCAGTAATTCAAATGTCTCTCTTTTATATGAAATGTATGGCCCTATAGCTGAGTCACTATATATGTCCCCCTTTCTAAGCTTATAAGGTATAACTAATAATCCTGTGTTTAATCCACCGACTCTTATGTAATTAGATTTTTCTACTTTATTATTTTCTGTTAAACAGAATTTAAAGGGCTTATTAAAATATGTACTAGTTGTTGTGGATTTATCGGTTTTTAAGTCTACGTTATATACATGAACAATTTTTTCTTCATCTATTTGTGCATTATGATCAAGGGTTTGTTTAAAATAGGTGTTTCTGGGGATATTTGTCGGAGTAGCGCTGCTGTCATTACACTCTTTATCTGTGTTTATTAAATTTATAGGGTATAAATTTTTAAATGAAGGGGTAAAAGTTAGGCCCCATGAGGCGTCGGTATCTCCATTCACACATCGTCCCTTTGAACATTGGACGTTATCAGCGAAAGAATATGAACTAACAACTAGTAAAGTAGTGAGTAACAATTTTATTGTACGCATTTTTATTCCTTTATTATGTAGAAGAACTTTAGGAACAAAGAAGCGCAATTCAAGATTTATTAGGAGAAATACCACATTCCTTGTGCCTACTACATTAGAATAGTACAAAAAACGAACACATCAAATTTATTTAAAAAATATTTTAGATTGTAGTAAATCAAATATAAATTTGGGTTGGGCGAAACTTGATGACCTCTTAAGTATCTAATATAGTTATTACCACAAAATAGGCATAGCTAAATATTTCGAATCTTTATAGTGAACAGTTACCTAAGCTTATCGTTTCAAATTATCTCGAATAATAATCTCATTTACGCATTAATTAGTCATGCCAATATAAATTAATGAATGACCGCTATGGCTAAGCGGACTATTTATTGTGATAAATACAAGTCTATTTTAAGTCGGCAATGTGGCAAAAGTAATCATAAACCGACTACCCCAATACAGTTCATTTAAAACGACTCTGACCCCTTTTATTTCACTTTATACATAAGCGGTGGTAAGTCAATTCCTGCTGAAAACCTTCCTTTCAAACGATAACCTTTACTAATATCCCTTTAAATATAGTTAGATCAACACCGCAATGTAACTAAATAACGTATAAAAAGAACAAAACACAGCGAAACACAAATATAATCACAAAATAGTGGTTTTATTACGAAATTTATTTACATTAGAGTTTTAGCTCTATACACTCGTCGGCAATTAAAGCATTCCAAACTTTTTAAATTTCTGAGGTACTTATGAAAACTTTACTTATACCAGCACTTACTGCCATTGTTTCTTTAAACACATTTGCGACAACGTCTAATGTAAAGTTTATCGCAACTGACTATTCAGCTGAAACTCAAGTTTGTCTAGCTGCAGCGCAAAATGGCTTAACTTCAGCAGAAGATAAAGCCAAAGAATTAGGTATTAACTATAGTGGCCTTCAATACATTATCCAATGTAACGGTAAATCATTAATTCAGTTTTCAAAAACGCCTAAAAAGGTAGCTAAAATTGCAGAAATAGAATTTGTTGTAACAAAACCACAATATAAATTTGTTACAACAAATAAAAATAAGGCGTCAAAAATTTGTGCAGATGCGGCGATTAATGGCTTTAACTTCGTTAATGAAAATTACAGTGATGTTAGATACATAGTTTGTAATGGCCAAAACATAGTTCGCTTTGCTAAAAAATACAAAAGCTAATTTGTTTATTTTTTAAATGTGTAATATCGGTTTTGACTTTTATTAACACGTAGTTTGATTGATTCCCCAACCAATTAAACCTTTCGCCTCGCAATTTGCGGGGTTTTTTTTTGTTTAATATTCGTAACCAATAGAAGCATGTTCCACTTAATATAAAAGCAAGTTACTTTATTAAGTGGCTTGGTAGAACTATAAGCTATTCAAGTGGGACAAATTACAGTTGGCAGGTACCGCTCCGCTTCACATTTTAGCCAGCTACAATTTCCCCCTTTACAGGACGCTATCCATGCAAAAATCTAATCCAAATTAACGTTGCAGATTGAATCCTAATGTCTGCAATGTGTCAAAAGTGAATGTTCAGATACGAGTCGCCACCGGCAGCAATGAGCTTGCAGCGGACGTTAGGATTAACGAGTGCTAGTTTCCCCTATGAGCACAAAGTAATCATTAAAATTGAAGGCTGCATTTCAGACATTATGACTGAAATGCAGTTTCCTAAAGTAAGTAAAGATGACTATACCCTTTTCAAACCTACTAACTGCCGTATATGAGAGCAATCTCAAAGTTATGCTAGTCATAAATATTTAATAATAATTAAGTAAAATAATCATTCGTACTTAACTCATGTTTTACTAAAGCAGTAACGTATAATTGTCTAAATGACGATATCTTAATAGGCGATTTACTTATGTCCACGATTTTTCGAAATACACCTGATAAATAACGAGGTGATAATGGAATCACACCTTTATCTTCATTAGGGGATTGAAATAAATAAATACAATGAGGGTAGCTTTTCTTGAGTAAAGTAACAGCACCTATGATCTGTTGAGTTAATACAACTTCTCTTTTCCCATTTACACCTGAAATAAAAATGATATTACCAACTTCATTAAAATCAGAAAACTTTAAATTATTTAACTCTGCAACCCTCATCCCAGTAAAGGCTGATAGTTTAATAAAAGTAGATACTTTTTTATCATATTTTTCTTCAGCTACAACTAACATCTCATTTAATTTAACTGAAAATATTAATTCACTATTAAATATTTTTTTATCGACCATTTTAATATCACTTTATTTTTAAACGACGATAATAGTTATAGTCACTTTATTCAAAATCTATAATTTTATTTTTAACTCGTACCAAAACGTTACATTTTATTAGGTGCATTCCCTAACCAAATATAGCCAAAAACTGCTTTACACATTTTTCAGCGCTTAAATACTAAAAAACCCGCTAAATTAGCGGGCTTAAGGTGATTAGAAAACTCATTTGGTGTTCTAAAGCTTTACATTCTTACTAGATGTTCCTTAAAAGGGGATATCATCATCAAAATCAATCGTCGGCTCTTGAGGGTTAACTTTAGGAGCTGATTGCTTTTGTTGTCCTTGATTTGCAAAACCACCTTGTTGCTGTGGTGCTGCTTGCTGAGTATAACCACCTTGTTGTGCGGGTGCTTGCTGTTGAAAACCACCTTGTTGAACCGGTGCTTGCTGTTGGAAGCCCCCTTGCTGTTGTGGTGCTGCTTGCTGAGAATAACCACCTTGTTGTGCGGGTGCTTGTTGTTGAAAACCACCACCTTGTTGCTGCCCTTGATTAGCGAAACCACCACCCTGTCCTTGAGAAGGTTTACCATCTAGCATTTGCATTGTGTTAGCTTTAATTTCTGTTTTATAGCGATCTTGACCTGTTTGCTGATCTGTCCATTTACTGGTTTGCAATGAACCCTCAATGTAAATCTTTGAACCTTTTTTCAAATATTCACCCGCAATTTCAGCTAAGCGTTGGTACATCACGATATTATGCCATTCTGTTTTTTCTTTTTGCTCGCCAGTTTGCTTATCTTTCCAGGTTTCTGACGTTGCGAGAGTAAGATTTGCTACTGCACCGCCATTTGGCATAAAACGTACTTCTGGGTCTTTCCCTAAATTACCTAAAATGATTACTTTGTTAACACCGGCCATGAAAAAATCCTATCTTTGTGCGTAAATATTCTATTTACTGATTTACGTTATCGACAAACATAAAATAATTTATCGATGCAATTTTAAAAAGTGGCAATTATTCTATCATTGTGAGTAAAAAATTTCTTTGAGTTTCCGTGCATTTTTAAGTTTATTTTTTGATTATTTTAAACCGACATTATTCTTCTGGAAAAAGGTGAGCCTTCATTTCTATTTTTATCAGCTCCGGTATTTTTAAAGACGATTGATTTTCAAAACAAAAGTGAACCATAACTGCAGTTCCTGACGCACATTTTTTATTTTTTTGCCACGCTTCTTGGTAAACAGTAAACGATGACCCACCTATACGACCTATATAGGTATGGATTTCAATTTCTTCACCATAGTAAAGTTGAGCATGGAATTCCACATCTATTTTAGCCAGAATTAACTGCCAATTTTTTGTATTTAATGCCGGCATAAAAAATCGAAAGACCGGATCTCTCGCTCCTTCAAACCACACAGGTAACAAGGTATTATTTATATGGCCTAGCGCATCGGTATCGCTAAATCTTGGCATTAACTTTTCACTGAACATAAACATTTCTCACAGATTTTAAGTGAGATTATTTTACATACTTTTTCATTGTATTGAAGTGTACAAGCGAAGTTAATAGAATATAAGCTATTGCTATGGTATTTTCGTTATCAATATTTATTGAAGCTTATCAAATTATGACTGACTTTATAGAACTATACCCTAACGCCCTTTCTCCAGAATTTTGTAAAAGATTCATTTATGATTTTGAAGGGAGTCCGCATAAAAACCAAGGACGTACCGGTGGCGGCGTAGATACCAGTAAAAAAATTAGTCAGGATATTTATTTAAATCAGCATGCTGAATTTCAGCCGGCACTGGAAACCATTTTACAAGCCTGTATTACTCATATCACTGAGTATGTCAGCAAATACTACTTTAGCTTGATCAGTAGTATTTCTTTAACCGTACAGCACCCAGTAACAAAGCAGCCCGTACAACTAACCGCTGATAATTTTGAAGAGGTAGGTAGACCTAATTTAGTCAATTTAATACAGTACTTATTTAGACTCGCCCCGATTAATGCTCAAAAATATTTACAGGGTAAAGGTAATTATAATTATTGGCATTCTGAAATATTTCCACAGCTTGGTGATAATAATGCATTGCACAGAAACTTGCTTTTTCTTATATATTTAAATGATGTCGAAGAAGGTGGTGAAACTGATTTTTTCTATCAAGAAAGAAGTGTTAAGCCAAAAGCTGGCACTATGGTTATTGCTCCTTGTGGCTTTACTCATACCCACAGAGGCAATGTACCGGTGTCATCAGATAAGTATGTGTTAACGTCATGGATGCTATTTAACCCCGCAGATAAAATTTACACCCCACAACCTTAGCAAAAACATACCCGTTTCACTTCATCATGCCTATGACATGCTGAAGTGAAAAGCTATAATCTATTTTCTTATAAAAATAGTTTCAGTAATCGGTCTATCTGAGCCATTCTTAATTTTTTTAACAGTTTCTTAGGCTTTTCTGGGTACTGATCTTGGGATTCGAGTTGCAAGTAACTGCTAATTAATTGCGTATGTTGATTAATGACTGCCAGTTCATCAGTGAGCGTAGGTAATAATTTTTGCTTGGCATCGTCAATTAATAAACCATTTTCTAGATCTAAGCCCCAAGCCCGTGGATTTAAATTATTACCGGTCAAAATATGCCAGCGTTCGTCAGCAACGATGCCTTTTAAATGAAAACTATTACTTTCGTGCTGCCATAAACGCACTTTCAGCAGCTTGTTATCAATGTATTTTTGTTGCCTCTTTAAAAATGCCTTTAATAAGGTCTCATAAATATAAGGAATAATACCTATTGTTGAAAATTTATTTTCATCCGCAATAAAAAAATCATTGGCTTTTTTATCGCCAATAATAATAGTCACTTCAACGCCACGCTTTAGCGCTGAACGTAAATCTCGCATAATCGGCTTTGGTAAATTAAAATAGGGGGTAAAAATCAGTAAATTTTTCTTTGATAAACGAATAGTTTCGCGGATCTGTTGATTAAGTTGATTTTTTCTCCTGCCAAAACCAATCAGCGGCACAACAGATAACTCCTCAGCTAAAGGTTCAGGTTGTTGGGCGTAGAAGTTAAAACGTACCGTTTTTAATAACGCTTTTAGTTTAAATATTTTATTTTTTATTTGTAATTTATTAGGTAATGTCGCCACATTTAACTGCGGTGAAAGTTCACTCTTAACAAAGGTTTGTTGAAGGAATTGGCAAAAACTTTCACACAACGCCGGTGATTGAATTTGGTAATAACGGTCTAAACGATATTTTTCAGCTTGGTGCAAATAGATATCATTAATACTCGCCCCCGTATAAAGTAAAGTATTATCAAAAATCATCCCTTTAAAGTGCCAAACGCCCATCAATTCTTTACGTTTAACCGGTACACCGTAAACGGCAATACTTTCACTGTATTGTGAGGCTACTTCAAGATAAAAATCGCGATTACCTTGCCCTGATTTATCACCAATCAGACCCCTTTGCGCGCGATGAAAATCAACAAACACTTTAACATCTAAATGAGGGTTAGTTTGCTTTGCTTGATATAGGGCATGTAATACTTGCTGACCAGCCGCATCATCTTGTAAATATAAAGCCGTTATATAAATACGTGATTGTGCACTTTCGATTAATCGAACTAAGGCGGTAGCGTATTGCTTTGCGCTTGATAGCACCGTAATATTTTCAGCTAAAAGAGGAATACCCGCTAATACTTTATTCATTCAGGAAATCCACTTAATTTATGAACACATTGGTTTAACGGGCAATAATACCTTATTTGTTCGAACAGTCACTTTATTTCGATAAGTCATCGAGTTTAAATTGCGACAGATGCTGAGTAAGGTGGTCGGCCAGTGTTAATAAATTTTCCCCTGCGCCGGCTACATCTTTTGCTGATTGCATAACTAAGTCTGCGTCTTAGGCAATACTTTGGGTATTTTCTGCAATTTCTTTTACCATAACACCCTGCTGATTAACGGCGGTTGATATTTGTAAGGTCGCACCAACAATGTCTTCAACATTATGCGTAACTTCTGTAAAAGTGGTTTTGACAAGTGTGGTTTTATCAACTCCTTGTTTAGCCATTGCAACACATTGGTGCATTGCTTCAACAGAGCGACTGGTGCCTGATTGCAACAAGGCAATTATACGTTGAATTTCGGCTGTAGAATCTTGAGTTCGACTGGCTAACGTTCTAACCTCATCAGTAACAACAGCAAAACCACGCCCCTGCTCTCCAGCTCGTGCAGCTTCGATAGCCGCATTAAGTGCCAACAAATTGGTTTGATCGGCTATTTCTTTTATGACATTAATAAACTGACCAATGTCATGACTATATTTTGCGAATTCATCAATAAGGCCTGCAGACGTATTAACCTCCTCTGAAATATTATTAATGGCTTGTGCCGTGTCACTAATAATATGACCACCTTGATTAACGTGCTCGCTGGTTTGTTCCGTTAATTGCAGTGTCGCTGCGGTATTGTCACAAATCATCTGTACCGAGCCACTAACTTCATTGATAGACTGCACGACCGAGTGTGTGTTTAGCTGTTGCTGGGCAATACTGTGCTTCATATGATCGGTGAGTTGATGAATGTTGTTTGCCGAAACGCGTAATTTGCTAATATCATCACTAAAAATAGTGAGTAACTGGCGTATTTTCTTTGCATTTGACTGAAATTTTTAGCAATGTCACCAAGTTAATCAGACGCGTTAACTCTTAACGCCTGAGAAAAGTTACCGCTACCTAAATACTCAGCCGCTTGGTTGATGGCATTAACATTCTTAACTAAAGAATAATAAATCCCCATGAGTAAGCAGCCAATCACCACAATAACAACCATTAATACTATCGCTAAAGTCCAAAGAGTTTGCTCACTCTTCTGCGTTAGGGTATCAATTCTTGTTAATAACAAACTGTCACTGGTTTTTAGCAAACTTTCAGTCAATTGATAAACCGTATCGGCTAATTGTGTCACTTGCTGCTGAGTTAACGATATTCTATCTGGGTCGATCATCTGTTGATGTAATTTTTGCTGGTAGCCATCAAGTTGTAAATTAAAGTCGGCGTGTTTAGGCAAGTATAAAGACAATCCATCATTAGAACACGATCTAGCTGTACGGTTGTTTTATCAAGTTGTACTTGTAGTTCATCAAGGCGTTTATCAAGCGCGACAACAAGAGTGTAGTTTTCTGCATTAAAACCATTGGTAATAATTTGAGCACTGATTGATTCAGTCCGTTTTAAATATTCTAATAAGGTGGGGATCCGTTGGCTGCTTGCCTCAGCTAAGTAAAAGGCTATCGCGTCATTTTCTCTGGATAAGCCACTTAAAGCGGCAAGGCGTTCTCGTATCGATAAGCTTTGCTCATAAATTGCTTAGTAACCTTCAGTTTGAAGGGAGGTTTGTTTTTCGAGTAAACCTTGCCAAGCCTGCAACAATGTAGAAGTTGAAATATTATTAGGTAAGTTCAATTGTGAAATTTTATTGGTAACTGTACTCGATTTAACTTGTTAAAAGCGACTATCGGCTATAGCTTGCTTTAGTGCTACTACTTGCTGTATTTGTGTTAGCCCAATTAATTGCTCTTCGTGTTGGGTTATCAAAGCACTTTGCTCTTGAACTATCCACCATGATCCAAGAAAAACAGGGAGAACAAACATACCCGCTAAGGGAATAAATTTCGCTTTAAAACGTAAAGCATTAGAAAGTGAGATTGCAGGTTTAAGAAATGCAGACATAATTACTCTTATTTTTATAGGTCAACTGTTATGCGAATATAACTACATAACAGTTGACCATAAACAGAGTTGCTTTCTTTCAATTATTATTCATATCTTTAACAAGTCGGCGAGCACTCACTGTTAGATTATAGCAGCAAGTTCTGCAGCTTGGCGTATCGCTCTTTTCGCATCTAATTCAGCAGCAACTTTAGCACCACCAATTAAGTGTAGTCCTTGCTCCGCACCCTTGATGCTTTCTAATTTATTATATAAACCACGTTGTGATTCTTGCCCTGCACAAATAATAACATGGTCAACATCTAGTACTTGCTCTATGCCATCAATTTCAATGGTTAAACCTGCATCATCTATTTTCTTGTAACTGACACCAGCTAACATTTTTACACCATTATTTTTTAAGGTCGCTCTGTGGATCCAACCCGTTGTTTTCCCTAACCCTGCACCGACCTTAGTCGACTTCCTTTGCAATAAGTGAATATTACGTGATGTTTTTTCAATAGGCTCTACTGCCGATTTGTCCAGCAAAGCACCATTACTCTGATAACTTTGATCTACGCCCCAGCTCTTTAACCATTTGTCTTTGTTGTTCACGAGAGGACTTTTTTCGTGTTCTTCTGCTAAGTAAACCGCAACATCAAACCCAATACCACCAGCACCAATAACGGCAACATTTTTTCCTATGGGTTGTTTATCACGTAGTACATCTAAATAATTTTTTACTTTTTCATGCTCAATACCTTCTATATCGAGTTTTCTAGGTAAAATTCCCGTTGCAACCACTATTTCATCAAAGCCAGCATTTGCTAGCGTTTCAGCAGTAGCCTCAGTAGATAAATGTAGCTTAATATCGAGTAAATTAATTTGCTTATTAAAATACCTAATCGTTTCATAAAATTCTTCTTTACCTGGTACTTGCTTAGCAAAATTAAATTGACCGCCAATTTCACTAGCACGGTCAAAAATTTCAATTTTATGGCCTCGTTGTGCTGCATAGACACTAAAAGCTAAACCAGCTGGGCCAGCACCAACAACAGCAATACGTTTATTTTTTGCTGCTTTAGCAAAGGTGAGTTCTGTTTCATAACATGCCGTTGGATTCACTAAACAAGAAGCACGTTTTTGCTGAAAAACATGGTCTAAACAAGCTTGATTACAACCAATACAAGTGTTGATTTCATCACTTTTATTTTCCATCGCTTTTTGGACAAATTCCGCATCAGCTAAGAATGGTCGCGCCATTGAAACCATATCTGCCTGTCCTGATGATAAAACTTCTTCAGCGACCTCTGGGGTATTTATGCGGTTAGTTGTCACCAATGGGATAGAAACTTCTTGCTTCATTTTCTCAGTGATCCAAGTAAATGCAGCACGTGGTACCGAAGTAGAAATAGTAGGAATGCGCGCTTCGTGCCAACCAATACCGGTATTGATTAATGTCGCCCCTGCGGCTTCAACCGCCTTTGCCATGGTAACTACATCGGCCCAGCTATTACCTCCATCAACAAGATCTAGCATCGACAATCTAAAAATAAGGATGAATTTTTCACCCACTTTCCCTCTAACGGCTTTAATGATGTCAATGGCTAAGCGCATACGGTTCTCAACGCAGCCTCCCCATTCATCAGTTCTTTTATTAACGCGCACACATGAGAATTGGTTAATTAGATAACCTTCAGATCCCATAATTTCAACACCATCATAGCCTGCACGTTGTGCTAATAATGCTGAATGGGCAAAGTCTTTAATGGTGCCTTTAATTTGACGAACTGACATCGCAGCGGGTGTAAATGGGTTTATAGGTGACTTAACTTTACTTGGCGCAAAGCTAAATGGATGATAAGAATAACGACCAGCGTGCAACAACTGCAAACAAATTTTTGTTGGGTACTGATGAACTGCTTCAGTAATTTTTTTATGCTTAGCGACGTGCCAAAACTTACTGAGTTCACAGCCCATAGGTGTTAGGCGCCCGCGTGCGTTGGGGCTAATACCACCGGTAACAATTAAGCCGACACCACCTTTAGCTCGTGCTTGATAAAAAGCGGCCAATTTATCAAAGCCACCCTTTTCTTCTTCAAGTCCAGTGTGCATTGAGCCCATGAGTGTTCGATTTGCTAAGGTGGTAAAACCCAAATCTAATGGGGCTAATAAGTTAGGAAAGGCGCTATTGGCTGTGCTAGTTGTCATAGTAGTTCACTTTTTCGGGATTATTTTTATGGTCAAACCAGTTATTATCATTATAAAGTAGACGTTTATAACGATAAATTCAAGTACTATTTTGACAGCTGTCAGATCAAAAATATATTTACTAAAAATTTCAAGCAAGTATGCTGAGTATGATGAAAAAACAGATTATAATTAACGATATCC
Source organism: Colwellia sp. MB3u-55 (assembly GCF_014076785.1). NCBI lineage: Bacteria > Pseudomonadati > Pseudomonadota > Gammaproteobacteria > Alteromonadales > Colwelliaceae > Colwellia > Colwellia sp. MB3u-55. Next base: position 12,583 of record NZ_JACGUS010000098.1, on the reverse strand, counting down.
TTGCCCATTTATCAGCAGAATTGTCCGCGATAAAAGCAGCAGCAAATAATGCTCACTTAGCCGCCACTGATGATCAGTCAGTCGCAGAAACTCAATACGATACGCTTGCCATTGAGGCTAGCTATTTAGCGGAAGGTCAATCTAGACGTGTCCATGATATTCAACAAGCTAAACAAGCCATTAAACGGTTTGTTATTTACAACTTTGACGAAAAAACACCTGTTTCAATAGGTGCCTTAGTACAGATAACACCAGAAAAAGGTGAAGATAAATGGTTTTTTATTGCGCCGGCCGCAGGAGGATTTCAAGGCGTGTTAAATACAAAGCCCTATACCGTTATTACACCAAACTCACCGATGGCAAAAGCATTAATAGGTAAGTCTATTGATGATGATGTTGCGCTAACAATAGGCACTAATAAACAATTTTACCTGGTCAGTGGCATTTATTAATAGTGGCATTTATTAATAGTGATATTTAAAAGTTTTGTCTCTGCTGAGCTTGCCTATAAGGGATAAGCAAATTCAGCATATGGTTTGTCACTATGGGTTCAAGGCAGCTTTGATATCAGCCAAGTTCACCACTTTATCATCAACCTTGAGGTAAACAACCGATTCTTCTTGCACCAATATCGCTTCGATAACCCCAGGTAACTCAATTAATTTTTCGGCGACTTCATTGGCTTTTTCTTGGCAATCAATGCTAGTCGTGAAAGTATAACTTTTTGATTTTTGCAGTGGTTTCATGCTTATAGCACCAAAAAACCATAATAAAGTGATCAATGACATTACTAAAAATATCGCTTGTTCCCCAAATTGGCTGGCAATAATGCCGCCAATAATACCACCGGTAAAAGCACCTAAAAATTGACTACTCGAATAAATACCCATCACACTGCCTTTTACACCAGCCGGAGCAATGCGAGACAAAATAGATGGCATAGTTGCTTCTAGATAATTAAAGGCAGTAAAAAACATCACCACCAATAGCACTAACGTCCAAAAACCAAGCGGTAAATACCACAACAGTAATAACGAGCCTGCCAGTAATAAGATAGCCGCCGATAACATCTGTTTTTCTTTTTGCTTTTTAATCGCAACAATCATAAAAGGTACCATCAAAAAGAAAGAACCTAACAAAGCGGGTAAATATAATTGCCAATGTTGCTCTAGCGCTAAACCACTGGCAACAAACTGTTTAGGTAAAGTAATAAAACAAGCCGTTAACGCCATATGAAGAATAAATACTCCCCAATTTAAACGTGATAGTTCGGGATTACGAATAAGCTTACTGAGTTGCTCCGGTAAAGCGACACTATCGCCCTTTGGCGCTTTATTTACTGAGTTTGGTACCATGAACTGAATCATGACCATAGCTAAAATGGTTAATAATGCCGTAAACCAAAACAAACCACTCAGCCCAAACGCTTGCGCAACTATAGGCCCAAAAACCATAGCAAGCGTGAACGATAAGCCAATAAACATACCAATAGTTGCCATAACTTTGGGTCGTTGCTCTTCTCGACTCAAATCTGCGGCCAGTGCTAATACCGCACTTGCAATAGCGCCGGTACCTTGTAATGCTCGGCCAAAAACAACGCCATAAATAGTGTCAGACATTGCGGCGACAACACTGCCTAAAAAGAAAATAACTAAACCAATTAAAATGATCGGTTTTCTGCCGTATTTATCAGACAGTATCCCCATAGGTATTTGCAGCATAGCTTGGGTTAGGCCATATGCTCCAATAGCTAAGCCTATCCAAATAGGACTAAAGCCGATCAGTTGCTCGCCATAAATAGCAAACACTGGCAAAATCATAAAAAGCCCAAGCATACGCAAGCCAAAAACGGCGGCTAAAGAAAATGCGGCTTTCTTCTCAATACTGTTTAAACCTTTCGTACTCATGAGGCTCTCTATTTAACGTGTCATAAAAAAGCGAAAATTCGCGCTATAGTAGCACGACAAAGTCCTGAACAAAAACAGAGATTATTACTGATTATTTCCGAGTAATTATGCAATAATACTTGTTTCAAACTTTATGTGAAATAGCGATAGCAAATCTATTGAGTTTGTGCACATTCGGAGAAACTTATTAGAGTGGATATTTATGAAAAACATTGAAGTACGTGGCGCTAGAACGCATAACCTTAAAAACATCAGCTTAGATATTCCTAGAGAAAAATTAGTCGTTATTACTGGGCTTTCGGGTTCAGGTAAATCTTCACTCGCTTTTGATACTTTATATGCAGAAGGTCAGCGACGCTATGTCGAGTCACTTTCGGCTTATGCTCGTCAATTTTTATCGATGATGGAAAAACCTGATGTCGATCACATAGAAGGCTTATCGCCGGCAATTTCTATTGAACAAAAATCAACGTCGCATAATCCACGCTCTACTGTGGGTACTATTACCGAAATTTACGATTACTTACGACTACTTTATGCCCGTGTTGGCGAACCACGTTGCCCGACCCATCATCAACCTTTAGCGGCACAAACAAATTCACAAATGGTCGATAAGGTTTTAGCGCTTGAAGAAGGTACTAAAGTCATGGTGCTTGCACCTGTATTACAAGGCCGAAAGGGTGAGCATGTTAAATTACTCGAGAACCTCGCATCTCAGGGTTATATTCGAGCTAGAATAGATGGCGAGGTTTGTGACTTATCTGATCCTCCAACATTAGAACTTCACAAAAAACATACGATTGAAGTGGTTGTTGACCGCTTAAAAGTAAGAGACGATATTCAACTTCGCTTATCTGAATCTTTTGAAACCGCATTAAGTTTAACCGCGGGTACCGCTAAAGTTGCCTTTATGGATGAACCTGATCGGGAAGAATTAGTCTTTTCAGCTAATTTTGCTTGTTCAAAGTGTGGTTATAGCATGCAAGAACTTGAGCCGCGATTATTCTCATTCAATAATCCAGCAGGTGCCTGTAAAACCTGTGATGGCTTAGGTAATCAACAGTTTTTTGACTCTGCTCGTGTTATTACTAATCCTGAATTGAGCTTAGCGGGTGGTGCAATACGTGGCTGGGACAAACGTAATTTTTACTATTTTCAAATGCTACAAGCACTGTCTGATCATTATAAATTTGCCCTTGATAAACCTTTTGAAAAATTATCCAAGAGTGATCAAGATTTAATCCTTCGTGGTAGTGGTAAACAAGAGATTGAATTCAAATATATGAATGACCGTGGTGATGTCGTTATTCGTAAGCACCCGTTTGAAGGCATAATTAATAATATGGAACGACGATTCCGTGAAACAGAATCTAATGCCGTTCGTGACGAATTATCAAAATACTTAAATAGCCAACATTGTCCTGATTGTAATGGCAGTCGTTTACGCCTTGAAGCGCGTAATGTTTTTATTGCTGATACACCATTAACGGATATTGCCGAGCTTGCTATTTCTGACGCCCTAGCCTTTTTCGAAAACTTAAATTTATCCGGTCAGAAAGCACAAATTGCAGAAAAAATTCTTAAGGAAGTGTGTGAACGTTTAGGTTTCTTAGTTAATGTTGGCTTAAATTACCTGAATTTATCACGCGCTGCTGGGACCTTATCAGGTGGTGAAGCACAACGTATTCGTTTAGCAAGCCAAATAGGTGCTGGTTTAGTTGGCGTAATGTATGTACTAGACGAGCCATCAATTGGGTTACATCAACGCGATAACGAACGTTTATTAAAAACCTTGATCCATTTACGTGATTTAGGCAATACCGTGATCGTGGTTGAACATGATGAAGACGCCATCAGAGCCGCCGATTATGTTATTGATATTGGCCCTGGAGCCGGTGTTCATGGTGGTGAAATCATTGCTCAAGGTGATGTAAATGATATTTTAGCCTGTGAAAATTCACTAACGGGTAAATACCTTTCAGGGCGAGAAGGTATTGAGATACCTAAGGTTCGTGTGCCTTTTGATAAAAACAATGTCGTTGAACTAAAAGGCGCAACCGGTAATAACTTAAAGAATGTTGATTTAATTATACCTAATGGTCTAATGACCTGTGTAACCGGTGTTTCAGGTTCAGGCAAGTCGACCTTAATTAACGATACCCTATTTAAACTTGCTCACATTGCCTTAAATGGTGCGACGACACAAGAACCGGCACCATATAAAGAAATTATCGGTTTAGATTTACTTGATAAAGTTATCGACATTGACCAAAGTCCCATAGGAAGAACACCACGCTCAAACCCTGCAACCTATACGGGTATATTTACTGCTATTCGTGAAATTTTTGCTGCGACTCAAGAGTCACGTTCAAGAGGGTATAAACCCGGACGCTTTAGCTTTAATGTAAAAGGCGGGCGTTGTGAAGCTTGCCAAGGCGATGGATTAATTAAAGTTGAAATGCATTTCTTACCTGACGTTTATGTTCCTTGTGATGCGTGTAATTCAAAACGTTATAATCGCGAAACATTAGAAGTAAAATATAAAGGTAAGAGCATCCATGAAGTGCTTGATATGACAATTGAAGACGCGTTAACTTTTTTTGCCCCCATCCCAGCTATTAATCGTAAATTACAAACGTTAATGGATGTTGGTTTAAGTTATATAAAATTAGGTCAGTCGGCCACTACCCTTTCAGGTGGTGAAGCACAACGGGTTAAATTATCAAAAGAGCTATCCAAACGTGATACCGGTAAGACCCTCTATATTCTTGATGAACCAACCACAGGTTTGCATTTTCACGACATCAAACAACTGATGCATGTTATCCATCGATTGCGTGACCATGGCAATACTGTTGTTGTGATAGAGCATAACTTAGACGTGATAAAAACAGCTGATTGGATTATTGATTTAGGTCCTGAAGGTGGTTCTGGTGGTGGAGAAATATTGGTTTCTGGTACACCGGAACAGGTCGCTAAACACAAGACATCACATACCGCCAGGTTCTTAAAACCTTTACTCGAGAAGCAAGCAGCTAAAAAGCGTAAATAAGTTTTAACAAACCCAAAAGGTGTTTACCTCCGTTTAACTTGAAGTTTCAGAATGCAATTGAAATTCAGGTTGAACGGCTACCTATCAAATTGACTTGGTATATCGCGCCTTTTGTCGTTAAGATAGCTTTACTTAATAGACAATATTACTGATACCCTAAATGACGGATACCCAACCTCAGCCATCATGGCAAAACCCATTCATTTACCTACTCGCTTTTTGTAGCGGTTTTTGCATAATGGGCATTGAACTATTAGGTGGCAGAATACTTGCTCCTTTTTTTGGCAGTAGTGTGCATATTTGGGGCAGTATAATTACTGTGTTTATGCTGAGTTTATCGTTTGGCTATTTGGCTGGTGGTAAGCTGTCAACAAAAAATGCTTCATTGAAAAAATATGGTTTTATCTTTGTATTAGCAGGTATTACCGTTTTGCCCGTTGCTTTATGGTCAACAACAATAATGGAACTCATCTTTTTAAATGTTGAAGATTCTCGCTATGGCTCTTTACTCGCCTGTACAGCGCTCTTCTTTATACCTACCATTATTTTAGGAATGATCTCCCCTTACTCGGTCCGCTTATTAGTAACTGACCGAGATAAGAGCGGTCAAATCGCTGGAAAGCTATATTTTGTTTCCACACTAGGCAGCGCATTAGGTACTATTCTTACTTCATTTTATTTGGTGCTCTTTTTTGAAGTCAACAGTATTATTATGGTGTTTAGCTCGATATTAGCCTTATTGGGACTTATTGCTATTGTTTTAAATAAATCGATGAAATCAGTTAGCTTTAATACCGTAGGTGTTGCAAATGAGTAAGCTTAATTATTCAATATTAACTATTTTTATCCTGAGTTGTCTATTTGTTAATAGCACAAGCGCAGAAGTTGTTCACCAAGAGCGTTCATTATATCGAAATATATTGGTTGATGATCAAGGTGATTTACGTTGTTTGAAATTCAATGTGAAAACAACTAAAACGAATCAAAGCTGCTTTTATAAAACTGCCCCTCAACGTTTAGTCTTTAATTATACAAAATTACTCTTTTCCGGTTTGCTATTAATTGAGCAGCCTAAAAGTATTCTTATTGTGGGTTTAGGTGGCGGAACTATGTCAAACATCCTTCAAGAACTCTACCCAACCAGTAAAATTATCAATGTTGAAATAGACCCTGCGGTTGTAAAAGTTGCTCGGCAATATTTTGGCTTCCTCGAAAACCAAGCTGTTTCATCGGTAATACAAGATGGTAGAATTTTTATTAAACGCGCGCTGATCAGAAAACAACAATACGATTGGATAATTCTTGATGCGTTTAACGGTGATTACATTCCTGAGCACTTATTAACGCAAGAGTTTTTACAAGAGGCTAAAGATTTACTTAGCCCAGAAGGTGTATTAAGTGCTAATACTTTTTCAGTCAGTGATTTATATGCACATGAATCGGCTACCTATAAGGCAGTATTTGGCGATTTTTACAATGTACGAAACTATAAAAATAGTAATCGCATTATCTTAGCCGCCAAAGGACAACTGCCAAGTATTGAATTAATTAATCAGCGAGCAAAAAAATTACATACACGTTTAACACCTTTCAATATTGATTTATTAAAGATCAGCCAACAAATGACAGCAATCAGTATCGAACAAGACTGGCCAGAAAAGACCAAGTTATTAACCGACCAATTTTCGCCGGCTAACTTATTGAATTAAGAAAGGGGCACTTAACTTTGTGCTCTTAACTTTAACGGATGGCTCTGCAATTACTTTAAATAGCTAATACTTTGATCAGTAACACAACGAGTAAAGCTTTTTTGCCTTTCTTCTCGGCTTAACGTTGAAATACTTGCCGTTACCACCGCCATTTGGTCTAACTTCTGCTGCGCTGGTAAACTTGATAATTGCTCAGAAAAACAGCCATGCAAACCATAATTCAAGGCAATATCAGACTTTGTTGTTGCTCCCGCTAAACAAGCCGTTAATTTTTCAGCCAGTAAATTTCGGTCCATGTCTTCAACAAGCTCCTTTACTTGATAATTAGCATTACCGCTATTTTTAGCTTGGTCACAAGCAAAAAACATATCTGCAACCGCAACTACCGGTATCAAGCGCTCATGTTGAGCACTAAAACGTAATTTCAGCCATTTGTCGTGCTCAAGTTGCTCGGGTGTTTTATCTGCTGAAGCGTTCGCTATGCTCGATGATAAAATAAAAGTAATGAACAAGGAGCTGATCTGTAAAAGTATTTTCATAAGTATGTCTAAAAGATAAAGTATTGCGTGCAATTTACCTTACTCATCATTAAAAATACAATTATCGTTTTATAACTATCACACTTCACCTCATTAAATATCCGTGTTCTAATAAGAAAAACTCTGCAAAGTAAAATACTATGAACTCTAGAAAATTAATTCCATTATTATTCACTGTCCTGACCAGTTTTTGTTTTACAACGGTAAGTTTTGCTCAGCCAATAGCGCAGGAAAACGTATTACAAAATTTTGATAAATTAATTGCTGATCACAAAGGACAAGTGATCTATTTAGATTTTTGGGCATCTTGGTGTGGTCCTTGTCGACAATCATTCCCGTGGATGAACGAAATACAAGCGCAATATAAACAGCAAGGCTTAACTATTATCAGTGTTAACGTTGATAACAATAAAGCATTAGCAGATGAATTTTTGGCAGAAGTTCCAGCTAATTTCACCGTTTTTTATGACCCTAAAGGCAAAGTTGCCCGTAAGTTTAAACTAAAAGGCATGCCTAGCAGCTACATCATTGACCGTTCAGGAAAAGTGGTTAGTGCTCATGTTGGGTTTTCTGAAAGTAAAAAAGAAAAGTATCAACAAGAGTTAACAGCTTTACTTCAGCCCAAAGAGTAAAGAGTAAAGAATACTTAACCAACAATAGCTAAAAAGGCTCAGCTATTTATAAATAGACCAGACCTTAATTAGCGTTAATAAGTCTGGGGTTAGACACTCACTAAGGGTAATATTAACGTTTTTTATGAGTAAACTTTAGCCAAATATAAATACCACTCACTGAAAGTAAGATAAGCATCAAAGCAACAATATCCATAAACCAAACACCTAAGTTACCGAATAATCGCCCAGAGTGAGCATCAAGAATCACTCTTTCCCAGTTTAGAAACTGCGATTGGAATTTTTTGTTCGCCACAACCAACTCATTTTCTGTCGCAGAAGCACTTTCCACCCATGAAGGCTCAATCAGTGTAGTGATCTTTTGCCATTCAAAGAAATCACTATCTCCTTGAAAATAACCCTCTGGTGTATTTAAAACAAGCTGATCACCAATAATGCTAAATGCTGAAATAGGCGTAGGTAAATCACTAGAACTGTCGATTTTATCAATAATCTGCCCTTCGTCAGTAAAAATAACAACTTGGTTTGTAGTAACCAACAATAGATATGATTGAAAGCGACTAATACCAATAACAGGCGTATCACTTTGAAAAACCACTTGATCGTTTAACCAGATAAGCTGGTCAGTGATTAACCATTCTTTTTGTTGATAAAAACGAATATCACTCGGGGGTTTAATTCCATAATGATTAAGTAGCATCGAGCTAGTGATTGATTTATCTGACAAAGAAAAAAATGAGGTATGGTTTAAAGCAATACCAGAAATAGAAAGAAAAATCAGGAAGAATGCGGCGAATATACCCAGTTGACGATGCCATTTTCGCAGATGACGAACAACACGATTACGAATTAAATATGCTGATTTTTTATTTATCATTGGGATACGTTAGACCTATCTAAATAAACTTATTACCGGTAAAAATTAAACGTTTACCTTTTTATTTAACCACAATGCCAAACGTGCAACTTTAGTTAGCGCGCGTACCGACATGGTTGCGCCTGTTATACCATCAATATGCTGATTAAGCATATTTTCTTTAGTAAGTGAGGCTGACTTAAACTGATTTGTGAAAAAGTCATGTCGAACTTCATCACCACGGGACTCTCTATAAACAAGGACTTTAAGGTCAACTACCTGCTCGTCTTTAATATGAACACCAATTGTAATAGGTTGTTCTTTACCTATTTCTTCAAGCACCCAAACCGTTGCATTTTCTTGCTTCCAGTACCTTACGCGTAAACGGTTATATTCATGGCTCATAATATCACTAATTGCCACTTTGTCATCATTTGACAACCATAGCGCTTTAGATTTTGGTGATTCACCATTAAAAGAACTGCTAATAAACTGCTTAGCTGTTTGATAAATACCATTCGCAAATGCCGGAGTTTGCAAACTAAGTATAACTAAGAAAGTGAATATAATTTTAACCACATGTCACCCTTGATGATAAATAAATTTGTTTAAACGCAAAAGTGAATGAGCCAACTATGCTCATTCACTTCCATGTGAATTATAACCTAACGCAAGTTTGCGATAAGTAAATAAAATTAAAACTGGTAGCCAAAACCTAAGTTAAAGCCTTGCGAGTCATTTGAACCACTTAATTCTTCAAAATCAGCTTTTAGTACAACATTTTCATGTAAATAATAATTGATACCTACGCTGGTTGATTCAACAGCATCAGAAGAACTAGCACCTGCTTCATTATTATATTCAGCATAACGAGCAAAAGCGCCCATCTTTTCATTAAACATATATGAAGGTTCTACATACCAACCTGTTTGCTCATCTCGACCTAATGCTTTGGCTTCTTTACCGCAAATATTCCAAGCGGCATATAGTGCGCGAACGGTGAAGTTATTAACTTGATAAATAGCATGAGCTTCAATTAATATCGCAGCAGCATCGTCAACACCAGCGGCACTTTGAGTCAAATCTGTTTGATACTGAACAGTTGCCGCTAACTCTAATCCTAGAATAGCGGTATATTTAATACGACCAGTGTAGGCTAAGTTTTCAGCTGAAGCGTTAGAAACTTTTTGACGTCCGCCTCTGATTTTATAATCATTCCCTACATTTAAACCACTTGTTATAGCAGCATCAACGGCTAAGCCTGGAGCTAATTTAAAATTCCCTGCAACACCCGCTTCCCACCAAGTGGCTGGGATAATATTCTTTTCAACGCCGTTGCGCTCAACACCGTAAAAAGTTGGTGGCTCATGCGTTTCATTAATAATACCTACAGGCACTAAAAATAAGCCTGTTTTGGTTGTTATTGTATCGCTGTAGTCATACTCTACATAAGCTTGCTCTAGCTCAACTTCACCATATTGCCCTTCGCCAGCAATGCTATGCTCTAATTCAAACTCAGAGAAAAAACGTAATTTGTTTTTAAATTCATGGCCAAAAAATAAAACAAAGCGATGAAAATCAACTTTTGCATCTTTATCTTCGTAGTTGTTGTAATGTAATTCGCCATAGCCACCAATGGTCGTTTTAGCAAATGAGCTTGCCGTCGAGCTTGATTCAACTTGGTCAGCAGTAGCCTCAAGACGTTGCTCTGTTTCGTCTAAACGTTCTTCTAAGTTTTTTAATACTTTTTGTTGCTGTGCAATAACTTTACGTAATTCTTCAGTATCGTTATTTGCAAGAACAGCCGAACTAGTAAATAATCCAACAAGTGCCGAAGCAATTAAGGTTTTCTTCATCATGAATTTCATGTCCGTCAAATTTTGTAGAGAGAGTTTTTTATAATTAAAGCGTAATACAAACGATTATCATTAAGTCTTTCGTTTGTGTTTGATAACGATCAATGTTTATACTAAATACTGGGTATCCTATAAATGGTAGCATTGATATATGTTATGTTTGTAATCAAGTTAATCTCTTCGCCGTCCAGTTTACTTGAATAATCAATATAAGCTTAAAAGAAAGTAAGTACTGAATCATGTCCCTATAGACTACCAGCCATCCCTAGTATAAAAGCTACACTTGAAGATATAACAGCAAGCATTTTAGATAAAAGACTCGCTAATGCTGTTTTTTATTGTCGCATGAGCTTTATTTACTTTAGTAACATTAACCAAGCCTTAGCGTAGTCGGGTAAATGTTTATTACCTTGGTGATAATCACTCCAACCTTTGTAGCTGTCTACTAACATATCTAATTGGAATAAATTATCATCGAACGCTCCACCTTGATCAGCTAGAACACCGATACGTGATATATTTTCATTATTACGGTCATAGCTAACCATAAAGAGTTTACCCAACCCTAGCTGCTTTACATTGCCAGCAAACGTTACTTGAGATTTTAACGCTATCTTATCCTCTTGTTTTTGGCCATAGCCCATAATGCTAGGGACCTCAATAAAGTACCAATATCTTGCTTGCTCTCGTTTTCCTAGTGCATAATCATAAGCTATGCCGTTATTACGGTGAACATTAAAGTAACGAACTTTTCCACCGACGTTTACCACGCCAGTACCTTGTAACAAAACATCATGTAATGCTTCTTCAGATAACCAAATTAGAGGTTTAACCGCTGTATTATCTGATAAGGCTCCTGCCATAATATTTTGTCGAGTATACCTATACCTTATCAATTGCTCGTTTTGGTTTTCAGCTTGCTCTAATGAAAGACCTTCCTCATCAGTCGGTAAGGCATACAAAGCTTGATTATATTTAGTGGTTTTAACGGTACTGGCATCTAATAGTTTTGTATAATATTTAGTAAGAAAAATTTTATCTTTTGGAATACTATTTAGTAATCGACTTTTAACTTCATTGGTACTTTTATCTGCAATGAGTTGTGCTGTCTGTGTATCAGGGAGCCAACGAAAAAAATTAAAATTCTCTTTTACAAATGCTATATCGTGTAGGCGACTCTGTCGTTTTGCTTGAACGTCATCACGATAAGTTGTACAGATAAACGCCAATGTTTGTTCAATATCTTGCATACTAATTTTATTGTTAAATACTGTCCCTGGGTGTACTGCAAACTTATCACTAGGAACCTTTCCTATATAATCCATTGTATTTTCAGTGACTTGACATAAGTCACTTGCTTTAAAATCTACAAGTTTATTAATACTTGGTGATTTTTCAAGGACGAATTCATAAGAATTCACTTGAAATGTAAACAACAATACAGAGGAAAATAAATATATTAAGTAGCGCATTAATCAGACCTATTAAAACTTTTTCAATATTGTAACTATTAAGCTAATAAAAGATATAGGTTTATCATAGAACAAACAGCAAAATATCCTACTCTGACATGGCATGTCGAATACAAGTCACACTACCCTTGTTATCAGTCCATGCTAGTTATGGATTTTGTCTTTTTTAAACACCAGAAAGCAAAAAACCCGTACCATCAGCTACGGGTTTCTCTAATTGGAAGCGTAGAATGTCCTATTCTCACACGGGCATGTCGAACATAAGTCACACTACCGTTGGCGTCACTACTTAATTAGTTATAAATGGTGTATTTTCAGACGTCAGAAAGCAAAAAAACCGTTACGTTAGTGACGGGTTTTTCTTAATTAGGAGCTTAGAATGTCCTAGGCTCACATGGGCCTGTCGAACATAAGTCACACTACTGTTTGCGCTACTGCTCTACGGTATAAATACTGTATTTTTAAACGTCAGAAAGCAAAAAACCCGTAACATCAGCTACGGGTTTTTCTAAATAGAAGCCTAGCAATGTCCTACTCTCACATGGGAACTCCCACACTAC
>NZ_JACGUS010000097.1:0-1218 GCF_014076785.1 Colwellia sp. MB3u-55 | reverse complement strand
ATAACAAGTGACTATGGTGTCAATTCTTAATTATTGATTCATTTTTGGGTCCCAATAGACACCATCTCTCACCATCGAATTTAAGATCACAATCATTTTTCTAACACAGGCAATGATAGCGATTTTCTTTGGTTTACCTACGGCGACCAGTCGTTGGTAAGTAGCCTTGAAAACAGGGTTACATTGCATTGCTGACATCATTGACATAAACATCGCTGTTCTTATTTGGTGACGTCCTCCACGTATCATTCGTTTACCTTTGAATGAGCCACTTTCTCGATTAATGGGCGCTACACCAACTAATGCTGCCGCTTCTTTATTGGTGATATATCCAAGTTCAGGCATGTTACTTAACAGGCTAAACGCAACAACATTTCCTACACCAGGTACACTTTGAATGATGTCATTTTTTATTTGATACTCATCACAACTTTCAATGAGTTTTTGTAGCTTTTTATCTATTTTTATAAGCTGATTATTAATCACCGTGAGCAGTGGATTAATGCTACTGGTGATTTCTTTTGGCATGATTTGTAGACGATTTTTCTCCATCGTTCGCATTTCCATTAACTGACAACGCCTTGACATTAGATCACTCATTAACCTTAACGTAGCTGGCTTTAACGTTGATAATTCAGGTTTAAGCGCTTCACTGTAATAAGCGATTAACTTGGCATCTAACTTATCCGTTTTAGCTAATTGACCGATAGCACCAGCGAACTTTTTAATTTTCACTGGGTTGGCAATAACAAACGGTAATTTTTCTTTTGCGCAAGCGATAATAAAGGCTTGTTCAAGTCGTCCAGTTGCTTCAATAACAATGCGTTTTGGTTTGTATTTTTTTATCTCTTTAATCGCTTTATTAATACCTTTTTCATCGTTGGATACGGTGAAATAAATATCGAGAGGACGAATGTAAATATCGAGTTGTGTTTTACCCGTATCGACACCGACGTTAATTTCATTTTGATTATTTTTGCTATTCATAATAAGCTGACTCTGCCTTGCTAATTCGGGCTCGAGGCCCAGTTGACTATCCGAGTTTATTGCTTGGAGTTTTATACGATGTTCTCACTTGTTATCGGTCTCTCAACAGAGGAGCCATCATTCAATCGAACTATCGTATAAAAAGGCTTTAGTTGCTGCTAAAGCTTGGGCCTCACTTTACCTAAACGGGTTTTAAAAGAATAATAAAGATGGGTGTATTATCCATACAAG
>NZ_JACGUS010000096.1:0-583 GCF_014076785.1 Colwellia sp. MB3u-55 | reverse complement strand
TTCGACACGAAGTACACCGTGGAGACTAATCCACAGTAATTGTAAAGTCTGACATTTTCACGCACAAATAAATGTGTCTTGAATAAGATGTTTACTCTGAGTAAGAGTAAACAAATGTTGATTAACAGCTTTCGCTCTTAATCGCTTTTGTAAATATCTATGTCATATGTAACTATTGATTAGTCAAGAGCGCGACACCCTATTCGTAATATTAGCTACGACATAAATACTTTATTTATATCAGCTTTCCAGATTGTTAAAGAACTCATTCTTAACGCGCATTCGGTTAAAAACGTGGTTTAAAAAACCAAATTAATATTCACTCACAAAATACTTAAAAACATTCAGTATGACGAAAGTAAACCTTAATTTGGTCTTTTCTTTAATGAAGAAGATTAATCAATTCAGCGAATGAATTGGTAGGTCTGGGCAGACTTGAACTGCCGACCTCACCCTTATCAGGGGTGCGCTCTAACCAGCTGAGCTACAGACCTATCTTATTAGCAAGCCCAAGGGCTTTCTTCTTCTAATTTGTTATCATGTAATTTGTGTAGACACTCGTGAAACCGAAGTTTCCATTAAA
>NZ_JACGUS010000095.1:0-363 GCF_014076785.1 Colwellia sp. MB3u-55 | reverse complement strand
GGCGTTATATGCCTAAAGGATTGTATCAACTATGGAAGAAGTAGCAGAAGGTTTAGGTCGAGCCTTTTTTAGATTATTAAAATGGATCATAATTGATGCCTTTATAGAGTTTTTTGTTTATGGGTATGGTTACGTTACTTTAAAGATTATTACTATTGGTAAGTATCCTAAACCAAATCAAAATAATGATGGTCTTTGTATTGTTAGCGGCATTATCTCTATTGCTGTAACGATAGGTATTATCATGTTGTTTAACTCTAAATAGGCATATAACAAGTCACTCAAAAGGACTAAAAACAGTTGGCTAGGTTCGCTGCGCTCACTATTTTAGCCAACAATTTTTAGCCTCTTAGTGAGGCGTTA
>NZ_JACGUS010000094.1:0-1142 GCF_014076785.1 Colwellia sp. MB3u-55 | reverse complement strand
GTGAGAACTAAAATCTGCAATTATGCGATGATTTTAGATACAACACCAGCACCAACAGTACGACCACCTTCACGGATAGCGAAGCGTAAACCTTCATCCATCGCTACTGGGTTGATTAGCTCTACAACAAATTTCAAGTTGTCGCCAGGCATTACCATTTCAACACCTTCAGGAAGCTCTACAGCACCTGTGATATCTGTTGTACGGAAGTAAAACTGTGGACGGTATCCTTTAAAGAATGGTGTATGACGACCACCTTCATCTTTACTTAACACGTAGACTTCTGATTCGAATTTTGTATGAGGTGAAATTGAACCAGGCTTACATAATACTTGACCACGTTCAACATCTTCACGCTTAAGACCACGTAAAAGTACACCACAGTTCTCGCCAGCACGACCTTCGTCTAGAAGCTTACGGAACATTTCAACACCAGTACAAGTAGATTTTTGAGTATCACGGATACCAACAACTTCTACTTCTTCACCAATTTTGATGATACCGCGCTCAACACGACCTGTAACAACAGTACCACGACCAGCAATTGAGAATACATCTTCGATAGGCATGATGAATGCTCCGTCGATTGCACGCTCTGGCTCTGGAATGTAGTTATCTAATTGATCAGCAAGTTCGATGATTTTTGCTTCCCACTTTTCGTCGCCTTGAAGAGCGCCTAAAGCTGAACCTTGAATTACCGGTAAATCATCACCTGGGAAGTCATATTCAGAAAGAAGTTCACGAATTTCCATTTCTACTAATTCTAGTAATTCTTCGTCATCCACAACATCACATTTGTTCATGAATACGATGATATATGGAACACCAACCTGACGTGATAACAAGATGTGCTCACGTGTTTGTGGCATAGGACCATCTGTAGCAGCAACTACTAAGATAGCGCCATCCATTTGTGCAGCACCGGTGATCATGTTTTTGATGTAATCGGCGTGACCAGGACAATCTACGTGTGCGTAGTGACGAACTTCTGTATCGTACTCGATGTGAGAAGTATTGATTGTAATACCACGCTCACGCTCTTCAGGAGCATTATCGATTTGTGCGAAATCTTTAACTTCACCACCGTGTACTTTAGTTAATACTGCAGAGATAGCAGCTGTTAAAGTAGTTTTACCGTGATC
>NZ_JACGUS010000093.1:0-307 GCF_014076785.1 Colwellia sp. MB3u-55 | reverse complement strand
GTCTTCAGACTTGAGCAGCTTTGCAAGTTTGAGCGCATCACGTTTATCGGTTTTGATTTTATCTCCTGGTTTTTTAGGGATAAGCGAAGGAGCGATGACATAGCAACAATGATTAAGGCTGGTGAGAAAGCGATAAATCCAATAGCCACAAGGACCGGCTTCGTAAAAAAAATGGAGCGTAGTGTCAGGATATTTTGACTGTAATTGTCGTACGAGTTTTTTAAAGTATGTTATGTTTTATCATGCTAGCCTCTGTTTTATATTGTTGACACATATATTATGGCTCTGGTTTGTAAAACTAACCCAC
>NZ_JACGUS010000092.1:0-351 GCF_014076785.1 Colwellia sp. MB3u-55 | reverse complement strand
AAGTGAACTGACGACCTGATTTTATACTTATATCTTAAGTTGGTTGCGGGAGCCAGATTTGAACTGACGACCTTCGGGTTATGAGCCCGACGAGCTACCAGACTGCTCCATCCCGCGTCCGAATGTCCTAATAACTTCTTAGGAAAGCCAAGTTGTTTTGATTCAAACTTAAGAATTAGCTCTTTATACTTGAGTTAAAGTTGGTTATCGGAGCCCATATCTTTCGAAAGTGAACTGACGACCTGATTTTATACTTATATCTTAAGTTGGTTGCGGGAGCCAGATTTGAACTGACGACCTTCGGGTTATGAGCCCGACGAGCTACCAGACTGCTCCATCCCGCGTCCGAAT
>NZ_JACGUS010000091.1:0-595 GCF_014076785.1 Colwellia sp. MB3u-55 | reverse complement strand
AACCAGGAGATAAAATCAAAACCGATAAACGTGATGCGCTCAAACTTGCAAAGCTGCTCAAGTCTGAAGACTTAACATCTATCTATGTCCCTGAGCCCGAAGATGAAGCCGTACGTGATTTATCCAGAGCCCGTGAAACAGGCATGAAAGACTTAAAAGAGGCTAAATATCAACTTAAAGCATTGTTGTTACGTAGCAACATTAACAGCAAAATAAAAGATAACTGGTCATTACAACATTTGCGTTGGCTCGCTGAATTAGTGCTACCTCATCCTTGTCAGCGAATTGTTTTGCAAGAAGCCGTTTCAACCATTACCGAAAGGTTAAAACGTTTAAAAAGGCTGGATAATGAATTAACCCATCAAGTGAAGCGTTGGCGATTTTATCCCGTAGTTAAAGCGATACAGGCGCTCCGTGGTGTGAGGTTATTAGTCGCTACAGGTGTGATTGCCGAACTAGGTGACTTATCACGATTCGACCACCCTAGAAAATTAATGAGTTACCTAGGTCTTGTAACTAGTGAACATTCAAGCGGCGATAAACGCCATTTAGGGGCTATTACTAAGTGTGGTAATAGCCGTGCAAGACGACTACT
>NZ_JACGUS010000090.1:0-309 GCF_014076785.1 Colwellia sp. MB3u-55 | reverse complement strand
GGCGATAGCCGTAACCACTACATTACGATGTTTACCTTTATGCATGAGTCGTTAATAACGGCGGCACAATCTCAGTTGAGCTTGCCAAGCCATATCAATAATTTCTTTGCTTAATCTTTCTTGTCTTAATTGCATTTCTTTTCAAATGTTGGTGTTGTGTTTATACGAGTGTGCACCTTCGACCAGTAGTCGTCTTGCACGGCTATTACCACACTTAGTAATAGCCCCTAAATGGCGTTTATCGCCGCTTGAATGTTCACTAGTTACAAGACCTAGGTAACTCATTAATTTTCTAGGGTGGTCGAATCG
>NZ_JACGUS010000089.1:0-433 GCF_014076785.1 Colwellia sp. MB3u-55 | reverse complement strand
GACCATCTGCTGTTTCAGCATTATCTAACACATTGCCTGTGGCTGTTGTATCTTCAGCTGTTGTAACAGATTCACTATCATCACTTAGATCAGACACTGGTGTCACTGAAATTGTTAGTGTAGAGCTCTGTGTATCACCTGCACCGTCAGTAACAATGTAAGTAATTACAGGCACAGCACCGTTGAAATTATCATTAGGTGTGAAGGTGTAACTACCATCTGCATTTAAAGTGAGTTCTCCCTCAGCAAGAGTAACCGTGTCACCTGCATTATAAGTATTACCATCAACAGTAAAACTGGTTACCGTGAGTGGACCATCTGCTGTTTCAGCATTATCTAACACATTGCCTGTGGCTGTTGTATCTTCAGCTGTTGTAACAGATTCACTATCATCACTTAGATCAGACACTGGTGTCACTGAAATTGTTAGTGT
>NZ_JACGUS010000088.1:0-284 GCF_014076785.1 Colwellia sp. MB3u-55 | reverse complement strand
GACAAGAAAGATTAAGCAAAGAAATTATTGATATGGCTTGGCAAGCTCAACTGAGATTGTGCCGCCGTTATTAACGACTCATGCATAAAGGTAAACATCGTAATGTAGTGGTTACGGCTATCGCCAGATAAATGATCGCCTATATTTGGGCCATTTCCCGTGAAGTTGTTCTAACACAAGTTAATCCTAAGTTACGGATAGCAAGAATGCCTGCATGAAGAAAAGTTTTGAGTTAGCGCATGGGATCAAGCATCGGGTGTGGCACAACCACCGACGGCGTTAGG
>NZ_JACGUS010000087.1:0-234 GCF_014076785.1 Colwellia sp. MB3u-55 | reverse complement strand
GTGAAGTTGTTCTAACACAAGTTAATCCTAAGTTACGGATAGCAAGAATGCCTGCATGAAGAAAAGTTTTGAGTTAGCGCATGGGATCAAGCATCGGGTGTGGCACAACCACCGACGGCGTTAGGACGGCAATAGCCTAACGGCTATTGAACCGCTAACATAGACTGAAGACAGGTGCCACGACGAAATGAGTAAGGTAGGCGCTGCTAACTAATCAGTGAGTAATCGACGAAT
>NZ_JACGUS010000086.1:0-326 GCF_014076785.1 Colwellia sp. MB3u-55 | reverse complement strand
ACTCAGAGTTCTACCCTAACCATTTCAGTGACACCGGTTTCAGATTTAAGTGATGATAGTGAAACGGTTACGATAGCTGAAGATACAATTGCTACAGGTAATGTGCTTGATAACGCAGAAACTGCAGACGGTCCACTAACTGTTACAAGCTTTACGGTTGGTGGGAATACCTATAATGCAGGTGATACCGTTACTCTTACGGAAGGTGAGTTAACTTTAAATACCGATGGTAGTTATACCTTCACACCTAATGATAATTTCAACGGTGCTGTTCCTGTTATTACTTATAGCGTTACTGATGGTGCTGGTGATACACAGAACTCTAC
>NZ_JACGUS010000085.1:0-384 GCF_014076785.1 Colwellia sp. MB3u-55 | reverse complement strand
TTTAATGGAAACTTCGGTTTCACGAGTGTCTACACAAATTACATGATAACAAATTAGAAGAATCCCGATGGGGCTATAGCTCAGCTGGGAGAGCGCCTGCCTTGCACGCAGGAGGTCTGCAGTTCGATCCTGCATAGCTCCACCATCTTATATGAATAATATAAGAGACCATTATGATTCTTCGTATAAAGAAAGAGACCAAACTTAATCTATCGAGTTCGATAAATTAAGTTTGGTTTTTTAAACCACGTTTTTAACCGAATGCGCGTTAAGAATGAGTTCTTTAACAATCTGGAAAGCTGATATAAATAAAGTATTTATGTCGTAATGAACGGTGTCGCGCTGTGATTTACATATGACATAGGTATTTACAAAAGCGATTAA
>NZ_JACGUS010000084.1:0-436 GCF_014076785.1 Colwellia sp. MB3u-55 | reverse complement strand
ACCACTAGCCAAACCGTTTATAAAAGTTAATTCGGTTTTTACTGATGCCCAAGGCGTGTTAGCACATTCTTTTTGGAGGTCTACAACTGGCGAGCCCTCATATAAAGAAAGGGCGAAGTTATGATGCCATAATTGAGTGGTTTGATTAGATTTAACTTGATCGCCTTTATCAAAATGGATTGTTGAGCAACCGGAAAAAAAAGTAAGCCATAAAACGCCTAATAGTATATTTTTCATTATGATTCTTCCTTAGGACACCAAATTTTTACTGTATGAGGTGCATAAATACCTAGTGTAATTAATGCTAAAAGACCATCAGAAAATGTTTGTTGTGATTGCATTTGCAATGGTTCATTTTTGTTACAAACTTTCAGAACATCAACACGATGTTCTCCAGATAGCCCCCATAAATAAAATGGTTTTGAATCCAGGTATG
>NZ_JACGUS010000083.1:0-276 GCF_014076785.1 Colwellia sp. MB3u-55 | reverse complement strand
TTAAGGATCGATGTTTAATATGGATATTAGTTATTGGATTGATTTAGTTGTAGCCATTATTCTTGGTAGCGTCTTAATACTTGTTTCCTTTGGCAAGTTAATTGATTTAACTTCTTATGGTATAGCTAAAGGTAATACTTTACTTAAAGTACTTGGGTATGCTGGTGTAGCGATCATTATCTTTCAATCTACAGAACTAATTTCAAGAATATTTGTGTAGGTATATATAACAAGAAATTCAACAAGGACTAAAAACAGCGGGCTGTTCGCTTCGCT
>NZ_JACGUS010000082.1:0-360 GCF_014076785.1 Colwellia sp. MB3u-55 | reverse complement strand
GCGACCTGTTTCATCTACAAGGGTTAAATAGTCCTTTAAACTAAAGCGGATACTGGCGGTTTTAGCTTGCTGTTCATTGCCCGTAAAAGGTAATAACCTTGTGGGTTGCTCTCCCATGATGGCGGCTTTGATACGCCGTTGAATACTGGTAAAACTCGATTGCTCAGGTGTTGGGGCAATGCCCGCCCGCACTGGATTTAAATCTACATAAGCCATACAAGCAAGTAACGCCCCTTCATCGAGCAGGGCTTGTGATTTAAAGCGTCCTTCCCAAAAGTGCCCCGTGCATTTGTCTTCTTTATTGGCTTGTCGAGCAATAGGCTCGTTTAATGCCCGCATAAACCAACTGATATCGATTAA
>NZ_JACGUS010000081.1:0-3213 GCF_014076785.1 Colwellia sp. MB3u-55 | reverse complement strand
CTGTGGATTAGTCTCCACGGTGTACTTCGTGTCGAAAGACTACTTAGGGTTGTATGGTTAAGTGACTAAGCGTATGTGGTGGATGCCTTGGCAGTTAGAGGCGATGAAGGACGTGTTAATCTGCGATAAGCATTGGTGAGGTGATAAAAACCGTTATAGCCAATGATT
Organism: Colwellia sp. MB3u-55; assembly: GCF_014076785.1. Taxonomy (NCBI): domain Bacteria; kingdom Pseudomonadati; phylum Pseudomonadota; class Gammaproteobacteria; order Alteromonadales; family Colwelliaceae; genus Colwellia; species Colwellia sp. MB3u-55. The sequence goes on along the minus strand of NZ_JACGUS010000081.1, from coordinate 3,045 downwards.
TCCGAATGGGGAAACCCACTGACATAAGTCAGTATCATTAAGTGAATACATAGCTTAATGAAGCGAACCAGGAGAACTGAAACATCTAAGTACCCTGAGGAAAAGAAATCAACCGAGATTTCGTTAGTAGCGGCGAGCGAACGCGAATCAGCCCTTAAGCTTATTGGGCGCTAGTGGAATGTACTGGAAAGTACAACGATACAGGGTGATAGTCCCGTACACAAAAGCAACCTTTGAGTGAAATCGAGTAGGACGGAGCACGTGAAACTTTGTCTGAATATGGGGGGACCATCCTCCAAGGCTAAATACTACTAACTGACCGATAGTGAACCAGTACCGTGAGGGAAAGGCGAAAAGAACCCCTGTGAGGGGAGTGAAATAGAACCTGAAACCGCATACGTACAAGCAGTGGAAGCCGGATTTAGTCCGGTGACTGCGTACCTTTTGTATAATGGGTCAGCGACTTATATTCTGTAGCAAGGTTAACCGATTAGGGGAGCCGTAGCGAAAGCGAGTGTTAACTGCGCGTTTAGTTGCAGGGTATAGACCCGAAACCCGGCGATCTACCCATGGGCAGGTTGAAGGTTGAGTAACATCAACTGGAGGACCGAACACACGTATGTTGAAAAATGCGGTGATGACTTGTGGGTCGGAGTGAAAGGCTAATCAAGCCGGGAGATAGCTGGTTCTCCCCGAAATCTATTTAGGTAGAGCCTCGCACGAACACCATTGGGGGTAGAGCACTGTTAAGGCTAGGGGGTCATCCCGACTTACCAACCCTTTGCAAACTCCGAATACCAATGAGTGATATGCGGGAGACACACTGCGGGTGCTAACGTCCGTTGTGAAGAGGGAAACAACCCAGACCGCCAGCTAAGGTCCCAAAGTACTAGTTAAGTGGGAAACGATGTGGAAAGGCATAGACAGCTAGGAGGTTGGCTTAGAAGCAGCCATCCTTTAAAGAAAGCGTAATAGCTCACTAGTCGAGTCGGTCTGCGCGGAAGATGTAACGGGGCTAAACTAGTCACCGAAGCTGCGGATTCATAGTTTACTATGAGTGGTAGGGGAGCGTTCTGTAAGCCGTTGAAGGTGAGTTGTAAAGCTTGCTGGAGGTATCAGAAGTGCGAATGCTGACATGAGTAACGATAAGGGGAGTGAAAAACTCCCCCGCCGAAAGACCAAGGTTTCCTGTCCCATGTTAATCAGGGCAGGGTAAGTCGGCCCCTAAGGCGAGGCGGAAACGCGTAGTCGATGGGAAACAGATTAATATTTCTGTACTTCTATATATTGCGAAGGAGGGACGGAGTAGGCTAAACAGGCACGGCGTTGGTAGTCCGTGTGAAAGTACGTAGGTGGTTGACTTAGGTAAATCCGGGTCTTCATTCAACACTGAGATACGAGACGAGACTCTACGGAGTTGAAGCTGTTGATGCCATGCTTCCAGGAAAAGCTTCTAAGCTTCAGATATATAGGAACCGTACCCCAAACCGACACAGGTGGTTAGGTAGAGAATACTAAGGCGCTTGAGAGAACTCGGGTGAAGGAACTAGGCAAAATAGTACCGTAACTTCGGGAGAAGGTACGCTACTCTCGGTTAAACCCTTGCGGTGTAAGCTAAGAGTAGTCGAAGTAACCAGGTGGCTGGAACTGTTTATTAAAAACACAGCACTGTGCAAAATCGAAAGATGACGTATACGGTGTGACGCCTGCCCGGTGCCGGAAGGTTAATTGATTCGGTTAGCGTAAGCGAAGCTGATGATCGAAGCCCCGGTAAACGGCGGCCGTAACTATAACGGTCCTAAGGTAGCGAAATTCCTTGTCGGGTAAGTTCCGACCTGCACGAATGGCGTAATCATGGCCACACTGTCTCCACCCGAGACTCAGTGAAATTGAATTTGCGGTTAAGATGCCGTATACCCGCGGCTAGACGGAAAGACCCCGTGAACCTTTACTATAGCTTGACAGTGAACATTGCTCCTACATGTGTAGGATAGGTGGGAGACTATGAAACTTTGTCGCCAGATGAAGTGGAGTCTACCTTGAAATACCACCCTTGTATGCGTGATGTTCTAACCTAGGGCCCTTATCGGGCTTGGGGACACTGTCTGGTGGGTAGTTTGACTGGGGCGGTCTCCTCCCAAAGAGTAACGGAGGAGCACGAAGGTTGGCTAAGTATGGTCGGACATCATACGGTTAGTGCAATGGCATAAGCCAGCTTAACTGCGAGACAGACACGTCGAGCAGGTACGAAAGTAGGTCATAGTGATCCGGTGGTTCTGTATGGAAGGGCCATCGCTCAACGGATAAAAGGTACTCCGGGGATAACAGGCTGATACCGCCCAAGAGTTCATATCGACGGCGGTGTTTGGCACCTCGATGTCGGCTCATCACATCCTGGGGCTGAAGTCGGTCCCAAGGGTATGGCTGTTCGCCATTTAAAGTGGTACGCGAGCTGGGTTTAGAACGTCGTGAGACAGTTCGGTCCCTATCTGCCGTGGGCGTTTGAGAATTGAAGAGGGCTGCTCCTAGTACGAGAGGACCGGAGTGGACGAACCGCTGGTGTTCGGGTTGTTATGCCAATAGCATTGCCCGGTAGCTACGTTCGGAACTGATAACCGCTGAAAGCATCTAAGCGGGAAGCAGGCTTTGAGATGAGTTCTCACTGGAGCTTTAAGCTCCCTAAAGGGTCGTTGGAGACTACAACGTTGATAGGTCAGGTGTGTAAGGACTGCGAGGTCTTGAGCTAACTGATACTAATTGCCCGTGAGGCTTAACCATACAACACCCAAGTAGTTTTGCTACGAAGTGTTTGTAAAAGACTGACATATAAAGAATAACTTCACGCACTGTAATGAATTGAATAAGAAAACGCTTTTATATTTATGGCTCTAACGAGCAACAGCTTTCAAGATTGTAACCTTTTTGTCTAGCGACAATAGCACTGTGGCACCACCTGATCCCATTCCGAACTCAGAAGTGAAACGCAGTAGCGCCGATGGTAGTGTGGGAGTTCCCATGTGAGAGTAGGACATTGCTAGGCTTCTA
>NZ_JACGUS010000080.1:0-241 GCF_014076785.1 Colwellia sp. MB3u-55 | reverse complement strand
TACTGAGCACGTAGGGTTAAAGCGCGCACACGGGAAAGCAAATGCCCAAGCTTGTTTGAATAGCGCGTAAAAATAACCACATGCAAGACCGCACTAAAACCATAAGAAAAAATACGACTACCTTTGAGTAGCAAGTAAAACTTGCCTGAAATTCACTCCTTTAATCAACATCTATAAAAATCGATAGGCAAAAGCTTACAAGATGCAGTACATGCATTATTGTTGACCAATGGATAGCTGT
>NZ_JACGUS010000079.1:0-215 GCF_014076785.1 Colwellia sp. MB3u-55 | reverse complement strand
AAAGACGTAAAACAGTTTAATAATGATGTCACACAGATTAAGTATTAATCATTAATTTGATTAGTACGTTTTATGTAGTTATCGACTTCGGTTGGTAACACGACAGAATTCATTGAGCAGATGTCTTGGTTTCGGCTAAGCATCACAAACGATTTTTTAATTGAAGAGTTTGATCATGGCTCAGATTGAACGCTGGCGGCAGGCTTAACACATGC
>NZ_JACGUS010000078.1:0-225 GCF_014076785.1 Colwellia sp. MB3u-55 | reverse complement strand
GACATCTGCTCAATGAATTCTGTCGTGTTACCAACCGAAGTCGATAACTACATAAAACGTACTAATCAAATTAATGATTAATACTTAATCTGTGTGACATCATTATTAAACTGTTTTACGTCTTTCCTTGCTTCTCGTTAGAGAATTAAGAACCGACTATGTAAAATCAATGTAATGTGAGTGTCCACACAAATTGCATGATAACTAATTGTTAAAGAAAAACTC
>NZ_JACGUS010000077.1:0-203949 GCF_014076785.1 Colwellia sp. MB3u-55 | reverse complement strand
GTTCTGCTTCTGCTTCTGCTTTTGCTGCAGCAACTGCTTTACCATTTTCTGCTTCTTTAGCATCAGCAATTGCTTTTGCTTCAGTAGCTGCTTGTGCGGCAATTTCAGCTTCTGCTGCTACTTTGGCTTCAGCTTCTGCTTGCTGTTGTTCTTCAACTTCACTGCGCTTAACATAAGTGCGTTTTTTACGCACTTCAACATTAACTGACTTAGCTTTACTGCCATGTCCCATCGTTAACGTTGATTTAGATTTACGGTTAAGCGTCATTTTTAATGGTCCGGCTGTTGAGTCGTCACCATGTTGCTTTTTCAAGTGGTCTAACAATGCTTCTTTTTCATCTTGTGATACGGAATCGGTCGCGGATTTATTCACGCCAGAGTCAGCCAATTGGCTAACTAAGCGGTCCACCGGTGTACCAATTTCTTGAGCAAGTTCTGCTACAGTTGTGTTTGACATCTACTATATTCTCCCGGGAATTATTCTTCGTTAAACCAACAAATATTACGCGCAGCCATAATTAACTCACCCGCTTTGGTTTCATCTAATTCTTCAATATCGGCAATTTCGTCAACGCCTTGTTCAGCTAAGTCTTCAAGGGTAATTACACCACGACTCGCTAATACAAATGCTAAGTGACGTTCTAAACCGTCTAGCGCTAATAAATCAGCTGCTGGTTCTGCATTTTCAAGAGACTCTTCACTTGCTAATGCACGAGTCGTTAATGCCGCTTTGGCACGTTCACGAAGCGCTTCAACAATATCTTCATCCATGCCGTCAATTTCTAACATTTCAGCTGCTGGTACGTAAGCGATTTCTTCTAACGTAGCAAAACCTTCTTCTGCTAATAAGTTAGCAAAATCATCATCGATATCTAAGTTATCTGTAAACAATGAAATAACTTTATCGTTTTCGGCTTGATGCTTCTCGTTCATGTCAGCAACAGTCATCACGTTTAATTCCCAGCCAGTTAATTGGCTAGCTAAACGGATATTTTGACCACTACGACCAATGGCCATCGCTAAATTGCCTTCTTCAACAGCAATATCCATGGTGCCTTTGTCTTCATCAACAATAATTGATGCAACTTCAGCTGGAGCCATTGCGTTAATAACATATTGTGCTGGGTTATCGTCATATAAAACGATATCAACACGTTCACCACCAAGCTCAGTTGAAACGGCTTGCACACGTGAACCACGCATACCAACACAAGCACCTACTGGGTCAATACGCTTGTCATTAGATTTCACAGAAATCTTTGCACGTGAACCTGGATCGCGAGCAGCACCCTTAATTTCTAGCATCTCTTCGCCAATTTCTGGCACTTCTACGCGGAAAAGTTCAATTAACATTTCAGGCTTAGAACGAGTCACTAATAATTGTGCGCCACGCGTTTCTGTTTTAATTTCGTATAACAAACCGCGAACACGATCCCCTGGACGGAATGTTTCACGAGGTAACATATCGTCACGGTAGATAACCGCTTCTGCATTATTACCTAAATCAATAATGATACTATCGCGACTGGCTTTTTTAACTACACCTGTCACTAGCTCGCCAATTTGTTCTTGGTAAGCTTCAACAATAAGAGCACGTTCTGCTTCACGAATTTTTTGGACAATAACTTGTTTTGCTGTTTGCGTAGTTACACGGTCAAATTTAACTGATTCAATTTGATCTTCAATATAATCGCCTAACTGCAACTCTTCATTGTCGTACTGTGCAGCTGACAAACTCATTTCTGCAAATGGGTTTTCTGCTACGGCGTCATCGGCAACAACCAACCAACGTCGGAAGGTATCAAATTCACCATTAGTACGGTCAATAGCAACACGAACAATAATGTCACCTTCATATTTTTTCTTTGTTGCTGTTTCTAAAGCGGTTTCCATTGCTTCAAAAATGCTTTCACGGGGTAATGCTTTCTCGTTAGATACGGCATCTACAACCAGTAATATTTCCTTACTCATGCTACTTAGCCTTTTTAATCGTTTCTGAACAGTTCAACTATTTATGTAATGACGTTGAACAACTACGTATTTTTATTTTATTATTATTATTTGCTTAGCTTTTTTTATTATGATTAAAAACCAAATTGCCTTTAACAATATTACCAAGCACTAATTCATAGTCTTCACTGTCGACCGTTACTACTAAAGTATCGTTTTCAACGGCAGCTAAGCGACCTTTAAATTTGCGGCGACCGTTTAATGGTATAGATAATTTCACTTCAATAATTTCACCGATCACTGCTTCATAGTGTGGTTTATCGAATAACGGTCGGTCTAAACCGGGTGACGAAACTTCTAAATTAAACTCACTGCCGATAGGGTCTTCAACGTCAAGAATAGCGCCTACTTGACGGCTAACTTCAGCACAATCATCAACATCAATGCCATTCTCATGGTCGATAAACAAACGTAATACTGAATTATTACCAGCACTAATATACTCAATGCCTAATAATTCCTTACCAACTTCTTCAACAGCAGGACGTAACATGTCTGTTAATTTATGTTCAAACTTAGCCAATCATTTTCTCCAAATAAAATCTTACTTTGTCTTCATGTATCAACATCCAGATACAAAAAAAGGGCTTATAGCCCAGCAATTCTTAAAGCTTATCGTGCTGAACAAATGTCCCAGATACGAAAAAGCCCCAATACGCGGGGCTTATTACACTGAACCCACGATGTTGATTTAACCTAGTGACTTATAAAATAAGCCGTCAAATCGATACAACAATATAAAATTATTTTCTAACTTTGCTTTAAGCAATAGCCAAAAAGTGAATTTCAGTGAAATATTGTTATATTTAAGCTATGCGAATTATATAGCGACTACCACCGAATCGCAAGCCTAATTGATAGGATAAGCAATAAAACCTCAACTTATAGAATTCATTAACGCCAACATTATATATCACTCTAAATAACAGTAAGTTAGTAATTTTTTATCAAGCATGCTATAAATTGAAGTAGGCCTAACTTTTCAGCAAATCAACTTATTATGTATAGCTATTCTCAATTATTAATGCGCAACGTCATTTTAGGGATGTTTTTTAATATTCTTATTATTGTTATGGTCAGTTATTTCTTTGCTACCTCACTCTCGAGTAAGCAATCAATGATGCAAAGCTCTATTTCAGCTATTATCGACACATCAGATAAGAGCAACCAATTAGAACAAGTTAAACTCTTAGTTAATCTAGCTGACTTTCAATTATTTTCCCTACAACAACAAAACAAAGAAATAATTAATTATAAGGCCGTAAACACCAATATACTTGTCCCTTATATCTCTCCTCCTATAGTGGTATTTACTCACTCATCTAATACGACCGTTAGTTATCAAATTAACAGTAATGATGCCGCGACATTGATCCTTAAAATAATGCTGGTCTCTATTTTAGCGAGCCTTATCATTATTGTTATTGCTTGTACGTTGAGTGTTAAGCACACTAAAAAGGTTGTTTTTGTGGTTAACAATAAAATTAAACAGGGTATTGCTCAAGTTATATCGATGAATAAACTTGAGGCTGGTGATGAAATTATTGACATGCCTGAATTAACTCATGGACTAAAAAAAGTCGAGGCATTACTTTCAGCGCATGTTAACGATGCCAGTGCACTTGAAAAGCAAGCTTATGTTGAACCTCTTACAAAATTAGAAAACCGTAATCGCTTTATTCAGTTTTTTGCTAATGATGAAAATCAGGTTGAATTTGGGGTCTTAGCGATAACACGCTGTTCTGAGCTGCAAACTATAAATCAAATACATGGTTACAGTGAAGGTGATAATTATATTTGCAAAGTTGCCGACATTATTAAAAGCGTTACTGCAACCTACCGAGGCGCAAATGTTTATCGGCTTAATAGTTCCGACTTTGCCACCTTGCTTCCTAACGTAACATTAAAAGAAGCAGAGAACGCTGCAAATGAAATATCCAGTAAATTTAACGCTTACCAACAATCATCAGATTTAGATTCAGTTGGCTATACTGGTTTAGTCTATTTCGAGAAAGACAAACCACTTGGCGAATTACTGGCACTCGCTGATACCGGTATCAGTATTGCACAAACTCAACAACTCAACTCTTGGTTTTCGCAAAGCGACAGTGACATTTTACATAGCTCTAGTGCGAGTTATGGCAACCAAAATTGGCGTCAAGAGATAGACAGTGTGTTAGAAAACCAACGGGTTAAATTACTTGTCCAACCGATAAAGCCTAATAGCCGTAACAACAAAGTCTATGGTGAAATTCTTGCCCGCTTTTTAAATTCATCGGATGAAATGTTACCCACCGCTTCTTTTATAGCTATGGCGGAAAAGCTTGATAAAATGATGGCTGTTGACAAAATGATTATTGAAAAAGTGATCAGTGAAATTAAAACAAAAAATTTACATGACCAATTTTTTGGCATCAACATCAGTTCACGCAGTATTCATGACGAACATTTTTTAATTTGGCTTGAACGTCGTTTATTGAAAGAAGCAACTATTGCTGCGAAATTGATCTTTGAGATAACGGAATACGGCCTCCAACAAAACATTAAAACCAGTAAGCGTTTTATTGATATGATCCACAGAGTCGGTTCTCGTATTACTGTTGAACGTTTTGGTGTGGGTTTAACCTCTTTTAAATTTTTCCGCGACCTTAAACCTGACTTTATTAAAATGGATAGTACTTATACACGTGATATTGATGATGATAAAAACAACCAGTACTTCATCCGATTAATGGTCGATCTTGCTCATCGCTTAAGTATCACTGTTCTAGCTGAAAGTGTTGAAAGCCAAGAAGAAAAATTTACTTTAGAAAAATTATTTATCGATGGTTGCCAAGGTTTTTATTTAGGAAAGCCTGAAGCGATTTAATTGAGTATAACTTAAAGCTAAACGTTCCATGTTAATAAAGGCCAAGCACGGCAAGAAGATAGTGCATATGCAATAAAAATTAAGGCATTGAGCGGTTGTCATCTGACTAATAAAGTCGGATAATAGCGTGAATTATCTCATAAAATTAATTTTCAAATGACAGATTATCTACTGCTGTTAGTTAGCACAGTATTAGTCAATAACTTTGTTCTCGTAAAGTTCCTAGGTTTATGCCCATTTATGGGGGTGTCTTCACGTACTGAAACTGCAATCGGTATGTCATTTGCCACCACCTTTGTAATGACTATTGCTTCGTTACTCAGCTACATCGTAAATACCTATATTCTTACTCCTCTGGGACTCGAATATCTAACGACTATGATGTTTATTTTAGTCATCGCTGTAGTTGTACAATTTACTGAAATGGTCGTACATAAAACCAGTGCCAACTTATACCGTTTACTGGGTATCTTCTTGCCTTTGATTACCACTAATTGCGCAGTATTAGGTGTTGCTTTATTAAATATTTATGAGCAACATAATTTTCTTGAGTCGATTGTCTATGGCTTTGGTGCGGCTGTCGGTTTTTCTCTTGTACTTATTATGTTTTCAGCGATGCGCGAAAAACTTGCTAATGCTGATATCCCAAAACCTTTTAAAGGTTCCGCTATCGCTATGATAACTGCTGGCTTAATGTCACTTGCCTTTATGGGTTTCACTGGTTTGGTGAAGTTGTAATGACCACCCTATTAGCAATACTAGTACTTGGCTGTATGGCGTTAGTCTTTGGCGCCATCCTTGGCTTCGCCTCTGTAAAATTTCACGTTGAGGGCGACCCTCTTGCCGAGCAGGTTGACGCTATTTTACCACAAACGCAATGTGGCCAATGCGGTTACCCTGGTTGTAAACCCTATGCAGAAGCAGTCGCGAACGGTGAGGCTATTAACAAATGCGCACCTGGCGGTGAAGATACCATCAAAAAAATAGCAGACTTAATGGGAGTTGAACCACCACCTCTTGACGAAAATCATGATACAGACAATTCTCCTAAAGTTGCTTTTATTATTGAAGAAGACTGTATTGGTTGTACTAAATGTATTCAAGCTTGCCCTGTAGATGCGATCTTAGGTACGACCAAACAAATGCACACTATAATAGCCGACGAATGTACTGGCTGTGACTTATGTATAGACCCTTGTCCGGTCGATTGCATCATAATGATACCTATCGCTAAAACACCACAAAACTGGCAATGGGATCTTAACAATATACCTGTGGTACAGCTTGATTAGGTGAGGATTCGTGGGATCAGTTATTGAACGTATAAAGCGCGCTAACTTTTGGACTTTTCATGGCGGTATACATCCACCAGAACAGAAGTTCTTAACCACTGATAAACCTATCAGAGCGGTTAGCATACCTGAACAGCTAATACTGCCATTACAGCAACACGTAGGTATTGCCGCAGATTTACGGGTAAAAATAGGCGATAAAGTACTTAAGGGCCAAGCACTCACCCAGAGTATGCATCCTATGGCTGTTCCTATTCACGCTCCTACGAGTGGCACTATTACTGCCATTAAAAATGCTGTTATTGCTCATCCCTCAGGCCTAAGCGAATTATGCTTATTTATTAAGCCAGACGGAGAAGATACATGGCAAGAACGTCATATATGTACTGATGTAAGTAAATTAACCCATAATGAAATAATTGATAAAATTTCTTCAGCCGGTATATCAGGCATGGGCGGTGCTGGTTTTCCTACACAAGTTAAAGTAAGTACTAGCGACAAAATACAATTCCTTATTATTAATGCCGCTGAATGTGAACCTTATATTAGTGCTGACGATTTATTAATTCGCGAGCACAGCCCGTCAATTCTTGATGGCATTAATATACTTGAACGTCTTCTTTCACCTAAACATATTCTGATTGGTATCGAAAATAATAAACCTGAAGCGATAAAAGTACTTCAGCAAGCAACGGCTAATAATGAAAAAATTCAAGTCTGTGTAGTGCCAACTAAATATCCTACTGGCGGTGAAAAACAGTTAATTCAAATATTAACAGGGCAAGAGGTTCCTTCAGGCGTTTTCCCTAGCTCTATGGGTATTGTTATGCACAATATTGCCACTTGCTTTGCAATAGCTGATGCAGTAATAAACGATATTCCATTAATAAAGCGGGTGGTTACAGTCAGTGGCCAAGCTTTACAGAAGCCACAGAATGTCTGGTCATTACTCGGCACACCCGTAGGCTTCTTACTCGAACAATGTGGTTACCCCAATAAAAATAAAAAACATATCATTATGGGTGGTCCAATGATGGGCTATAGCTTACCCACAGATCAAGTTCCCGTTGTAAAAACAACAAACTGTATACTTGCACCGAGTGAGCAAGAAATATCATCACCTTATTCAACCGGCACAAAAGAGGTTGAGTGTATCAGATGTGGCCAGTGTAGTGATGTCTGCCCCAGCCAATTGTTACCACAAGAATTACAGTGGAGCGCTAAAGCAAAAGATCACCAACAACTTGATAAATTAAACTTATTTGATTGTATTGAATGTGGTGCTTGTGCCTATGTTTGTCCGAGCCAGATCCCCTTGGTGCATTATTACCGAGTAGCAAAGTCTGAGATTCGTCAACAAAAACAACTTGATATAAAAGCTGATCATGCAAAGGTAAGGTTTGAAGCACGAAAAGAGCGTTTAGCCAGAGATAAAATAGCACGGGAGGAAAAACACAAAGCAGCAGCAGAAGCACGTAAAGCGCGGATGAATTCAGGTACCAGCGAAGCAAAAACAGAAAAATCAGCAGTTGCTGCCGCCTTAGCTCGAGTTAAAGCGAAAAAAGCTCAACAAACCCAAGGTAGTGAAAATATTACTGCACAGACAGTAGCACCACCGGCAGAAAATGAACAAAAAAGTCAAGTAAGCGCAGCTATTGCAAGAGCCAAAGCGAAAAAGCTAGCCGCTCAACAAAATACGGCAACTTATAAATCAGAGCCGCAAAGTGCGATGGGAGATGTTCCCTCCGCAGTTGATGATAAAAAAGCTAAAATTGCCGCAGCTGTTGCAAAGGCGAAAACCCGTAAGCTTGCTGAAAAGAATAACAATAGCGCAGATGATAGCGACTTACCCCTTGATAATAAAATTATTGTCGAAGCAGCCACACAAGCAAACCAGGCTGATATGGTTGTTCCTGCTAATGATAAAAAAGCTAAAATTGCTGCAGCTGTTGCAAAGGCGAAAGCCCGTAAGCTTGCTGAAAAAAATAACAATAGCGCAGATGATAGCGACTTAACCCTTGATAATAACATTGTTATCGAAGCAGCCACACCAGCAAACCAGGCTGACATAGTCGTTCCAGCTGATGATAAAAAAGCTAAAGTTGCTGCAGCTGTTGCAAAGGCGAAAGCCCGCAAACTTGCCCAGCAACAAGCAAAATTGACGGCTAATCCTAGCGAAGAAAAAACTAACAAACCCGTAAAATCAGAGTTGACGTAATATTATGGCCTTTTGGATAGCAAGCTCACCACATAATCATGTTCAAAGTGAAACATCATCAATAATGCGTATGGTTATTTACGCCACTATTCCCGGTGTATTTGCCCAGTGGTATTTTTTTGGCTGGGGTAATTTAATCCATATCTCACTCGCTGTTTTCACCGCATTAATTGCAGAATTTATCGTTTTATCGTTACGAGAGAAAAATATCAAGGCGCAACTATTTGATGGCAGCGCTATTTTAACCGCGGTATTACTGGCGATTAGTTTACCCGCCATAGCGCCGTGGTGGGTCACTGTCATCGGTGTATCTTTTGCGATTATTGTCGTAAAGCAACTATATGGTGGTCTAGGTCATAACCCTTTCAACCCTGCAATGGCCGCTTATGTCATGCTATTGATTTCATTTCCGGTACAAATGACATCCTGGTTACCGCCACTTGAACTAATGACCTTACCGTTAAATTTTGTTGATACACTCTCTGTAATTTTTAGTAACTTTACCATTGATGGCTATTCTGTTGAACAACTGCGAACACATGTCGATGGTTACACTATGGCAACCCCCTTAGATACGGTAAAAACAAACCTAACACTGGGCTTAAACATTGCAGAAAGTATGACAAGCCCCGTCATTGGTGAAAATTTTGGCGTGGGCTGGGAATGGGTTAGTGCTGGGTTTTTACTGGGTGGTTTATTCTTAATAGGCAAAAAAACAATTCATTGGGCAACCCCCGTTAGCTTTTTAGCAAGCGTATTTTTTTGTTCATTAATTGCTTTTTTATATAGCCAAGATACTAACGCTTCAACACTCTTCCATTGGTTTAATGGTGCATGTATGTTTGGTGCATTCTTTATTTTAACGGACCCGGTTTCCGGTGCTACCAGTATTAAAGGCCGAATCGTTTTTGGCGCATTAGCAGGATTTTTAGTCTTTATTATTAGAAAATATGGCGGTTACCCAGATGGTGTCGCGTTTGCAGTGCTAATTTGTAATATGGCTGCTCCACTAATAGATCAGTACACACGCCCCCGTACTTATGGGCATAATATTTCATCAAGTAAAGCAGGCAAATAATAATGGTCCTTTCTCTTACCAGTGCAGTCAGTAAAAATGCCAGGATCCTCGCTTTATTTGCTATTGCTTGTACGGCAATTGTTGGCGTGGTTCATTCACTCACCAAAGATCAAATTATCTTGCAGCAACAGCAAGACTTATTGCGTAATTTAAACAGTATCATTGCCAAAAACAGCTACAACAATGTTATCTATAAAGACTGCTTCATTCTACCTAACGAGGCATTAGGCACAGTTAACCCACCAAAAGTTTACCGGGCAAGAAATGATAATAGCCCAGTTGCTGCAGCAATTACCACCGTTGCACCAGATGGATACAGTGGTAATATAGAGCTTATTGTTGCCATCAATATCGATGGAAGTATAAGTGGAGTTAGAACATTAAAACACCAAGAAACGCCTGGATTGGGCGATAAAATTGAAGAGAAAAAAAGCGATTGGATTAATAGCTTTACCGGTAAAAAGCTCATTGATAAAAATGATAATCGTTGGTTAGTAAGAAAAGATGGCGGCATGTTTGATCAGTTCACAGGCGCGACAATAACCCCACGTGCTGTAGTCAAAGCAGTGCGTAAATCAGTTAATTATTTTAACGCTCACCAAGATGAATTATTTGAAGCTGCGAGTAATTGTTCAAATCAAGATGTTGCTAAGGGAGCTTAATCGTCATGAAAATTAACGATGAATATAAAGAATTAGCTTGGCAAGGTTTATGGAAGAATAATCCGGGTATAGTACAGCTTTTAGGATTGTGTCCATTATTAGCCGTAACATCGACCCTAACAAATGCTATTGGTTTGGGCTTAGCGACCTTATTTGTTCTTATTTGTTCAAATACTACCGTATCGGCAATACGCAAATGGGTACCTAAAGAAATTAGGATCCCTATTTTTGTTTTAATTATTGCTTCTTTTGTTACCTGTGTGCAGTTATTGATGAATGCCTATACTTTTGGATTATATCAATCACTTGGCATATTCTTACCCTTAATTGTTACTAACTGTGCCATTATTGGTAGAGCGGAGGCATACGCCTCTAAAAATCCAATTAAACAAGCAAGCTTTGACGGTTTAATGATGGGTTTAGGCTTTTTATTAATATTGATTTTGTTAGGTGCAGTAAGAGAAATACTTGGCCAAGGAACGCTATTTGATGGCGCTAATTTATTACTTGGCGAATGGGCAAGTATATTACGTGTTGAAGTGTATACCCTAGATAGTCAATTTTTACTCGCGATACTACCTCCAGGTGCTTTTATTGTTATGGGCTTATTTATAGCTTTAAAAAACGCCATTGATGATCGAGTAGCAGCCGCTAAGCCTAAAACAGAAAGTAAGGAAATTGCACGAGTTCGTGTCAATTTTGATGAAAAATAATAATAAAAGAATAACGCCATGAATAAAGCACAACGTTTAGAAATATTAACTCGGTTACGAGACAATAATCCGCACCCAACGACTGAACTTAATTTTTCTTCACCTTTTGAGTTGCTTATTGCTGTGCTACTTTCAGCACAATCGACGGATGTTGGTGTTAACAAAGCCACAGCAAAACTTTATCCTGTTGCTAATACCCCTCAAGCTATACTTGATTTAGGGCTTGATGGTTTGAAGTTTTATATAAAAACAATTGGTTTATTTAATACTAAAGCGGCAAACACGCTAAAAACATGCCAAATGTTAGTTGATTTACATAGTGGCGAAGTCCCCAAAGAAAGAGCAGCATTAGAAGCCTTACCTGGGGTCGGTAGAAAAACAGCAAATGTTGTTTTAAACACCGCTTTTGGCCAACTAAAAGATAATGAAGGTAAGTACTTTATCGCTGTAGACACCCATATTCAAAGACTGGCAAATCGTACCGGTTATGCGAAAGGGAAAACAGTTGAAGAAACCGAAAAAAATATTATTAAAAATACTCCAAGAAAAACAGAGTTTTTTTATAACTTACATCACTGGTTCATTCTTCATGGTCGTTATACTTGTATAGCAAGAACGCCCCGTTGTGGTTCTTGTATAATAGAAGATTTATGCAGTTTTAAAGAGAAAACCAGTTAATTCGTTCTGGGTTATTATCTGTCCATAGCCGTTAGTTATAAACTTATATACTTGTCGTATATCCGTAAAAACTCACCACTTTCTTTGATTTTAATTAACCCAAAATTAAAGTCATCTCGAATTTTTTTACCTCTAAATACAGGACGATAGTACATGGGTTTATCGATAGTAAGTTTGTGCTCGGTAATTTCTTGGCTATCTAGACCATGCATTAACTTAAGTTTATTGACAAAATATCTAAAGATATAACGATCACTTACCACCACATCATAGCGCCCAAAATACAGTAATTTAACTTGTGTTAGCTGGTCGCTAACACCATAAAACCGACTGTCTTCTTTTACTTTTTTAAGCCATTTAGGATAGCGTTTATCTGCTCCTTGAAAAGAAACCACATTCAACGAATCTAAATCTTTAGGCCTTTTTAGTAAAATATCTTTGCTCTTTAGAGTAATAAATACATTGTCATAGATAACTGCTGCTTTGGCATAAAAACCGCCTTGTGATTTTAAGTTTACCCCCATATCTACCATGACTGCATTAACTAAATTATTTTAAAGGCATAAGGGATCCGTCCTAATGGAAAGTACATTGGCTTTAACGTATACCCTTTATGAGCTAAAGCGGCCCTAATAATATCTATTTCAATTCCACTATTATCATCTTCAAAAATATAAGGAGGAATTTCTTTACTAAAAGCCATTGATACTTCTGTAGCTTGGCTAATAATAGGCAATAGGAGGCTACAGAAAATCAAGCTATATTTAAGTTTTATTGCTTTTATCATGTTGTTAATTTGTTTTAATATTGTTAACAGGACACATAGGAATATAAAATAAACTATTGATAATGTCATTTTATTTTTCAGTGGGTATATTTACTCATACTCGATTTTAATTAGCATAGTAAATAAAATACTTTCTGTTTATAGTGGTAATTAATGTAATGATCAATTAATTATTATCTAAACAACAAATGAAGTCTTTGATGTTTGCAAGTCATTACTTTTTATTAGCTAACAATACAAAACAGGTACAAAATGAAATTTTTACACACGATGGTTCGCGTACATGATTTAGATAAGTCACTCAATTTTTATATTAATCAGCTAGGACTCATTGAAACAAAACGTGTCGATGTACCAAAAGGGAAGTTTTCGTTGATCTTTCTTGCAGCAGAAGTTGGCGGCCCTGAAATTGAACTAACCCATAACTGGGATTCTGAAGAAGAATATACCGTTGGTAGAAACTTTGGTCATTTAGCCTTTGAGGTTGCTGACATATATAAAACTTGTGCGGCGCTAATGGCATCAGGTGTTGTTATTAATCGTCCGCCTCGTGATGGCCATATGGCTTTCGTAAAATCTCCAGACGGCATATCTATTGAGTTATTGCAAAAAGATGACGCATTAGCCCCTCAAGAGCCTTGGTTGAGTATGGAGAATCAAGGGAGCTGGTAAAGTAACGGCTTAATTATCTTGTCGATGACATTCACTCGACAAGATAATGACTAATTACTTGAGTACTGATAATAAATCACTGTGATCATCGGTCCATATTATACGACTCTTTTCTCCAATATTTGGCATTGGCCAGGCACTCGCGTATATTTTAATGCGCGCATCATTCAGAAAAAACTCATTATTTGTTACTAGCACCCACTGAACATTATGTTCATTTTCTTTATCGGCTAGCGTTTCTACATAAACAATTTTTGTATCTAATACATCGGCTAAACCACGTACTAACGGTATTAAATTCAGGTGTGAATTAGAAATGTGTATCGCTAATACCCCATCTTTTTTTAGGTGCTTAAAATATAGCAGCAATGCTTCTTTTGTTAATAAATGCTGTGGAATGGAATCACCCGAGAAGGCGTCAATGACTAAGGCATCAAACTGTTGACTACCAGAATGTTCAAATTGTTGCGTTAAGCTAACCCGACCATCGCCTAAAACTACTTCAATGTTGGCCGCAGAATCTTTTAAGTAACTAAAATATTTATTAGCGGCAAAAATAACCGCAGGGTTTAATTCATAAAATATATAGTGGTCAGTTTTATTACCATAAGCGGCTAATGTGCCTGCGCCCAAGCCCACAAATCCGGCATTTATATTTTGAACACTCCCCTCTTGTCGTCTTTGTTTAGTCAGTTGTTCAAGTGCAAGAGCAACACCGGTATTTTTTCTATAGTAACTTAATGGCGTTTTTTCATTGCCTTTCTCTAATGATTGCGTACCGTGTGATGTTGTTCCATCAATCAAACGACGTTGCACTTTATTATTAACCTCTACATCTTTAACACTTAAAATGCCGTAAAAATTACGTTCACTTGCCACATTAGTTTTAACAAAAAGCGTATTAAGATAAAATAATCCCACGGTAAAACTGATGGCTAAAATAAGATTAGTTGCCACTAACCAAGTTTGCGTTTTTATTGCCGTATTTCTTTGTGAATAAATACTCAAAGCTAAAAGAACAAAGACACTCATAATAGCTAAAGGAAATTCTAAGAATTGATCAAAGATATTTTGCGCAATAAAAGCAACAAAGGCACTACCTAAAAAGCCCCCCAGTGACATAAACAAGTAAAACAAAGTCAAATGCTGAACTTGCGGTTTTAAACGTGCTAATTCCCCATGACAAATCATACATGCACTAAATAATATACAAGCGTAAATAACAACTTGCGAAATAATATCGAGTTGAGAGCCAATAAAGTACATCAACAAAGCTAAACAGGCCGTGAGTACAAATAGCGCAAACCAATATTCTCTGACATACCACTTTGAGCTATGAAAACTAATAATAAAAGTCAGTAGGTATAAACACAGCGGCACTATCCATAAAAAAGGCACCGGGGGAATATTTTGTGTCATCGCATTGGTAGACGCCACTAATAAAACAACACCAACCATGGCTAATGCTATCCATAAAATCTTATCCAACAATGTGGTTGTTATGACGCTTTTATCCAACGCTTGCCGGGTACTTTGCTCAACAGAAGTAAAACTTAACTTTGACATTTTCAATAATAACGTTACCAGTAGTAACGCATAACAACCATACCCGAACGTCCAATAGTTTGATTGTTGAGTTGTTGTTAGCAGCGGTTCAAATAGAAAAGGAAAACTGATTAACGCCAGAAAAGAACCTACATTGGATAATGAATACAATTGATAAGGGAGTTTTCCTATTTCGATATAAGTTAACCATCGCTGTATTAACGGACCCGTTGACGACAAAATAAAATAAGGTAACCCTATCGATACGGTTAATAACAGTAGGATATTTTGAAGTGGCGAACTTGTCTGTGAAATATCAGCCCAATCTTGAATGCCAATAGGAAGGAATAACACACTGACAAGCAGAAAGACCGAGTGAATAATTAATTGTTTTTTGACAGATTTAACTTGTGTTAAACAGTGAGCGTAAAAATATCCCAATAATAGAAAAGCTTGAAAAAATAATAAACATGCAGTCCAGACGGCTGAACCACCGCCAAAATATGGCAAAATCAATTTAGCAATAAGGGGTTGTACTTGGAATAATAAAAAAGCACTTAAAAAAATAATCGCCAGATATAGCATTTAATATATTTCTCTTAATCGTCAAACTAACTAGCTAATTGCTGGTCACGCTTTTGTTATCTAATGAGGGCACTCTTTTAATACCCTTCATCATGAACATAAAAAAAGCGCTACACAGCGCTTTTTTTTATTTTAAGCTAAAGGTATTACTCAGCTTTTGGTTTTGCCTTAGCTTTTGGTTTTGCCTTAGCTTTTGCTTTAGCCTTGGCTTTGGGTTTTACTTTTTTCTTTGCTTCTTCAACCCATTTACCCTCAACATACTTTGCATTCCAGCCCGTTGCTTTAGGTTTTGCACCATCAGCTTCAGGTGCAAGTTCAGTCATTACATACTGTTCTTTGGTTTTACGACTATAGCGTACAACGGCTAAGTTTCCGTCAGGATCCTTGATAGGAGCATCGGCTAAATAATAAAATTTACTCGATATTCTGTCTCTAAAACGCTGTAATTCTTCAACTTTAGGTGCACGTGTTTCTCTTGAGCGCGGAAAAGTGTTCGCTGCCAAGAAAATACCCGCTGCGCCATCACGTAAGACAAAGTGTGCCTCTGATTTTTCACAAAGTAATTCAGGTAGTTGCACAGGATCTTCTTTTGGAGGAGCCGCTTCACCACTTGCTAGTAACTTACGTGTATTTTTACATTCTGCATTGGTACAATCAAAATATTTACCAAAACGGCCTGACTTCAGTTCCATTTCAGCCTCACAACGATCACATTCTAAAATGGGACCATCATAACCTTTTATTTTAAACTCGCCAGTCTCAACTTCAATACCATCACAAACAGGGTTATTACCACAAACATGTAGCTTACGCGTTTCGTCGATTAAATAACTGTCCATCGCAGTACTACATTTATCACAGCGTCGCATAGCACGCAGTGCATCAGTTTCTTGGTCTTCCACTAAGACACTGACCGCTTCTTCGCCAGAAGTAAGGTTCATCGTTTGCGTACAACGCTCTTTTGGCGGCAAAGCATAACCAGAACAGCCTAAGAAGACGCCAGTAGAAGCAGTACGAATACCCATTTTGCGACCACAGGTCGGACAATCAATATCCGTTAATACCGGTTCATTATTACGCATGCCACCTTCTTCAGTAGGCATATCGGCTTGGCTTAACTGTTTAGTGAAATTTTTATAGAAACCGTTAAGGACATCTTTCCAATTAGCTTTACCCTCAGCCACTTCATCAAGCTCTTGCTCCATGTTGGCGGTAAAATCATAATTCATTAAGTCTTTAAAACTTTCAGATAAACTATCAGTAACAATTTCACCCATTTTTTCGGCGTAAAAGCGTTTTTTATCTAAGCGTGCGTAACCACGGTCTTGAATAGTAGAAATAATTGACGCATACGTTGATGGACGACCAATTGAACGCTTTTCTAATTCTTTTACTAGTGATGCTTCACCAAAACGAGCCGGTGGTTTAGTAAAGTGTTGCGCTGGATTTAACTGCTCTAGGGTTAATACTTCACCCACAGATAAATCAGGTAAATGCTTGTCATCACCTTTTGATAATTGCGGATGGACTCTTGTCCAACCGTCAAATTGCATGACGCGACCTTTGGCCTTTAAATCAAAGCCTGAAGCACCGACAGTAATGGTACTAACGGTATAACGCGCAGCTGTCATTTGACAAGCAACAAACTGTCGCCAAATTAGGTCGTAAAGCTTCTTAGCATCGGCTTCAATACCTTCCATAAATGCAGATTCTATTTTAACATTTGATGGACGAATCGCTTCATGGGCCTCTTGGGCACCCGACTTACTGCTATAAATTTTTGCTTTCTCAGGTAAATAATTTTCACCAAAGTTTTTAGCAATATAACCACGACACATTTCAACCGCATCTTTACTTAGATTGGTTGAATCGGTACGCATATAAGTGATATGACCTGCTTCGTATAAACGCTGAGCTAACCCCATTGTACGCTTTACGCCAAAACCTAATTTAGTACTTGCTGCCTGTTGCAGTGTCGACGTAATAAAAGGAGCAGAGGGGGTACTTTTTGACGGTTTATCATCACGTTTATTTACGGTATAGGCTGATTTTTCTAAGCTTGCTAATGCTGTTTTCGCATCTTTTTCGTTGGTCGGCTTAAATGCTTTACCATTTTCGTGGGTAACATCTAATGGAAAATCTAAACCTGAAGCGGTTTTTGTGTCAGCGGTGATTTCCCAGAATTCTTTCGGGTCAAACGCTTTAATCTCACGTTCTTTTTCAACAACTAATTTAACAGCAACCGACTGTACGCGACCGGCAGATAAACCACGGGCAACTTTTTTCCACAATAATGGACTAACCATAAAGCCAACAACACGGTCAAGAAAACGTCTTGCTTGTTGAGCATTCACACCGGGCATACTTAATTCGCCAGGTGTAGAGAAGGCTTGCTGGATAGCATTTTCAGTTATTTCATTAAAGACAACACGTTTAAATTTGCTGTCATCACCGCCAATAATTTCTTTCAAGTGCCAGGCAATCGCTTCTCCCTCGCGATCCAAATCGGTTGCGAGATAGACAGTGTCGGCTGAACTGGCAAGTTTGATTAATTCAGCAACAACTTTTTCTTTGCCTTCGAGTATTTGATAATTTGCTTCCCAATCATTTTCAGGATCAATACCCATGCGGTTAACAAGTGCTAGCTTATCTCGTTTAGCTTTATATTTAGCTTTCGCTGCAGGTGCCATTTTTCTGACTTCAGCAGGAGATTTCGCGGCAACTTTTTTACCAGTACTACTGTGAGGAAGATCACGTACATGACCGACACTAGATTTCACAATAAAGTCTTTACCAAGATATTTGTTAATTGTCTTCGCTTTGGCTGGTGATTCGACAATAACCAGAGATTTTGCCATATATATATACTTTCCTACGTCACTGGCTATTTTTTTTGCCAGTATAATTACATTTCGGTCAGAACTGTCTAAAAATTAGCCGAGCAACTCATTTTTAGCACAAAAAAACCATAAATCATTGAAATTAGAATTCCTATTAGATATATCGGTAAATAAGCAAGCTGACAAGTTATTATTTTTAATAACATCGCCTAACTAAGCTATTTTCGTTATAATGGTGTCAATATTTCGGTATGACTATTATAAAAACTTTCCTGCCAACGATAATTTAATTCTATCTTAAATTCAATTGTTGCCAGTCAAAAAACCTATATCACCGTGCAAAACAATATCCATTTAATGCTTGCGGTAAACGTAAATTATTCGGGTAAATAACTAGAGTACAAATATATGACAGCATCATGGACTAACTTACAGCAAAAACTAACCAACTGTTTATGCCCAGCAGGTAACGGTGTTTTTACCGTCAATACCGCTAAAGAGCGTAAAGAGCAATTGCATCAAGCGTTATTCGGTCAATCGACAGACATTGATAATATTTGGAAAGAGTCATTAAAAGGGCTTCCTGATGCGTCAAATGCCGTTATTTTAGGTGTTGCCTCTGATTGCGGTGGCGGAATTTTACGTGGCGCAAATTGGGGACCATTATTTGTCCGTTCAACTTTACTTGAACAATACCCTGAGCTTGAAGCATTTGATATGGGAGATGTTCGCGTTATTCCACATTTACTTCATGATAAATATTTAAATGAGGCTACGCTTTCTAACTGTAGAAAAGCCCTTTATAAAGATGAAAACAGTCCTTATGCTGTTAGCCCATTAACCATTACTGAAGATGTATTACACGACTTTTATGCTGAGTTCCCACAAAAAGGTGTTTTCGGCATTGGTGGCGATCACTCAGTAAGCTACCCGTTAACAAAAGCTTACTTGCAAGCAAAGAAAAAGCGCGGTATCCGTGCCGCTATTATTCATTTTGACGCTCACACTGATTTATTGGTTGAACGCCTCGGCATTGATTTATGCTTTGGCTCTTGGTGTACCCATATCTTAGATGATTTACATGAAAAACATCATTTGATTCAAGTGGGTATTCGCTCGAGCGGTCGTCCTAAGTCGCATTGGGAAAACACTTTTGGTGTAAGACAACACTGGGCTCATGAAGTGAAAGAGCTAGGCGTTGAAAAAATCATTGAAAATATTTTAGCGCAATTAAAAGATGAAAACATTGATGAATTGTATGTAAGCTTTGATATTGATGCACTTGATGAAACTGTCGCTGCTGCCACAGGCACACCAGAGCCAGATGGTTTATTTCAAAATGAAGCGATGGATATACTTCGCGCTTTAGCAGCAAAATACCGTATTACCGGTGCCGACATGATGGAAATTGCTCCTTTTACCGACAGTACAGGTTTAGGAAAAGAGAGTCGTGATAAAACGTTAGCGGCTGGCGCTGAGATCTCTGCCTTTTTAATAGCCGAGATGGCTAAGTAAATTTTTAGTTTTATCTGTAATCGATAGACAAAAATAAAAAACCGCTTAACAAGCGGTTTTTTTATAGGTGGAACAGTTAATTATTATTGAATAATAATACTAACACCACTAAATACAGTTGTTACACCACCAGGGGTTTCAACTTTTATTTCTAATGGTCCACTGGTTGGTTCCGCCTCACCTTTAATCGCAACACTAAATTGGCTGCCGCCATTACTTGAATCCCCTGGCCATGTATAACTAGGGGTACCGACGACAGATCCAACACTAGCTACAAATGACACAATAGTACCAGCCGGCATAGGTTGGTTATGTAAATCAGCGATAACAACACTGACTGTTCCGGTACTTTCGCCAGCAATATAGAGAGAAATATCGTTTCGGTCATAGTTTGGTGACGTATCGACAACGGCATCGTTTGTTGCTGTAACGGTTATATACGGTGATGTACCTGACATAATAATAACGGTAGAGCCACGTACATTGGTTGAAACTTTTTGCGCTTTTTTGGTTGGATCAGGTTCATCATCTGGATTAGCACAATATTGATTGGCTACCTCAGTACCTGGATTCGTTATGTCATTTAAACCACATAAAATACCATTATATACACTGTTTTCTATATCGAAAACTCCGTTGCTATTAAAGTCAACAAACTCTTCTAACTCGCCACCAGCTTGAGTGCTCACTTCTACTGGATTGTATAAATTGTCTTCATTATGGTCAACAAAGGCTTCTTTTAGATCGTAAAGTCTATCGCCAACATCTTTTCCTTGAAACAAAGTGTACTCACTCTCATCAAAGCGACCATTACTATTTTTATCAGGAAATGACTCTTCACCAATAGCAGTTGCTAATATTGTCACTCTTCCGCCATATTCCTGCCCAAGATAATTATTACCATTTGACAAAGGTTGACGAGCACAAAAGATTACTGGATCATCATTTTCAGCCACTGTACAAAAACTCTGGCTTAATAGTTGTCCCGCTGGACGAGGGTTTTGACTGGTCCACATAACAGAACATACGCCATTAGTTGTTGTACATGAGGAACCAACCGAACCACCTTCAGTGGTAAAGTTAACTGCGGTTCCATCTGGTACTGGATTATTAAATGCATCAGCCATACGAACAACAACAGGTACTTCTACACCATCAATGCCCCAAGCTTCAGGATTTTCGACCCCTCGGGCCAAACTAAAGCTATCTTGGTCCGGTAAGCCTGTTGAAACCACGAGTTGACTAGATTGAGTAAATACAAAAGTGCCACCTAATGACTCTGTAGATGCTGTAACACGCACTGTTGTTGCAACTGAGCCCGAATTAACAACTGTTTGTACTAAACCTTGGTCGTTAGTGGTCGCAAAATTCTGACTTAAATTTATACCACCCACATTAGTATTTAAGGAAAAATTCACTCGACGATTATTGTAGGGGTTGCCATCGGTATCTTTTACTTTGAACATCACCGTTGAGCTTTCAGAGCCTCCAACAATACCTGCTCCTACGATACCAATATGCTCTGGCGATGCAGACACATACTCGATACTACCAATGTCAGCAGCTAAAACGCTAACAGATGCTGTTGCTGATAAATTAATGCCCCCAGCATTAGCGGTGACATTAATCGTGTCATCGCCTACACACCCTTGTGCTAGATAAGTACTTGTCGCCGCACCATTAGAGGTTGTTATCGGTGTACTCAGCGTAGCGGTTAATTGTGCCGTACACCCAGATGAAAAATTAACATCCACAGGTTCAGTAAATAGATTACCTTGATCATCAATAATTGATACTGAAATAACACTCGTTCCGCCAGCAGAAATATTCGTTAAACTGACATCAGCAACACCTTCTGTAAATGGACTACCTGCTCCCATAATGACAGTTGAAGAGCCAACAACAAAAATTGTTTGACCAGATTCTCCACTGGTAATGGATGCTGTAATAGTTCCCGCACCTAAGTTTTCACCCGCATAGATATCAACAATTGCTTGATTATTTGCATTTGTGATAGCTGAAGGGATAGGTATATCACCAACAGTAGAACTAAAAGTAACAATCAAAGGAGCACTAATGCCATCAATTGTCGCAATTATTCGTGCCGGTTTGGATGACGTTACCGTGTCAGTGGCATTACTATCACCATCTATGAGAGTGACATTGATATTAATATCACCGACAACACCTATATCATCGCCTTGAGTTTTAAAGCCTAGTGGTACTAACGAGATCTCACCAGAAGAAAGAGAAGCGGATATTTCACCAGCACCACGAACACTGCCTGCTGTGAGGGTAATCGTGGCGATACCGTCTTCATTTGTTAAAGCGGAACCAGAAGATGGCGAGAAAGCTCCTAAATTTGTTGCGAAGGTTACCGCCCTATTGGAAACTGGATCACTGCCTTGCATTACTGTTGCTGTAACTGTTACCGGCGCAACACCGGTAACAGTACTATCGGAAATATTGAGTGAAATAGTACTGGCAACAGAACCACCTGCAACAGGAGTTTCCACTCTAGATAAGCCCCCTTCTCCACTGCCTCCACAACCGCTGAGCGCGAAAAATAAAAGCCAAAAACCCAATCGTTGAAAAAGTGCCATGCAAGTATCCCTTAATTTTTAACTACATATTTATTAATAGTAACTTATATTCTAAAAATTTCATTAAAAATAGCGCTATAGTTGCTTTTTAATCAATAGCTTTTTTATCAATGAATTACCTGTTAATCTACTATTCATAATTTATAATAAAAATAACGTTGCATTTCTTTATGACTGATAAAAAAAAAGCTAGTTTAACCGCTAGAATCGTTACTGGCATGCTTGCTGGCATCGCGGTAGGCGTATCCTTACAATTTCTTATGCCAGACAAGTCAGACTTTGTTATCCCGCTCTATTTCTTTGAACTTTCATTACGATCATTTTTGGTTGACGGAATTTTTGAAGTCATTGGACAAATTTTCATTTCAAGTTTAAAAATGTTGGTAGTACCACTGGTTTTTGTATCGCTTATTTGTGGTACTTGTTCCTTAAAAGATACCACAAAACTTGGCCGAATTGGCGGTAAAGCCATTTCACTCTATTTAATTACAACAGCAATAGCGATTAGCTTTGCGATGTTTTTAGCGTTATTAATAAGCCCTGGCGAAGGGGTCAACATGGCCTCCGACACAACGTTCACCAGTCGAGAAGCGCCTTCTTTAGCGCAAGTGTTTATTCAAATGTTTCCGAGTAATCCGTTTGAAGCTTTTGCAAAAGGTAATATGCTACAAGTCATTATATTTGCCTTGTTATTTGGTATTGCTATAGCGCTTTCAGGTAAAGCCGGCGAACGTATTGCTAGTTTATTTGAAGACATGAGTACCGTTATCATGCGCTTGGTAACTATATTAATGAACCTTGCTCCTTATGGTGTATTTTGTTTATTAGCGAGTTTATTCACTGATATGTCACTTAAGGTATTTGGTAACCTAATTGTTTACTTCTTAGTCGTTTTCTTTGCACTGATTTTACATGCTACGGTAACTTATTCTACTATCTTAAAAGTAATGACTGGTTTAAACCCAATTACTTTTTTGAAAAAAATGCGTGACACCGTTATCTTTGCATTTTCAACAGCCAGCAGTAATGCAACCATCCCGGTAACACTTGAAACTGTTACCAAAAAAATGGGTGTTAAAAATTCAATCGCTTCGTTTACTGTACCTCTAGGTGCGACCATTAATATGGATGGCACGGCTATAATGCAAGGCGTAGCTACTGTATTTATTGCGCAAGTGTTTAATGTTGATTTAACATTTAGTCAATATTTAATGGTAATACTTACCGCGACCTTAGCTTCAATTGGCACAGCTGGTGTTCCAGGCGTAGGTTTAATTATGCTAGCCATGGTTCTAGACCAAGTAGGTTTACCTGTAGAAGGCATAGGTTTAATTATAGGTGTTGACCGTTTACTTGATATGACACGAACTGCTGTTAATGTCACAGGTGACAGCATGGTCTCAATTGTTGTCGCTAAATCAGAAAATCAGTTTGATGAAGATATTTTTTATGATGAAAATGCAGGAAGTAAAATTGAGAATATTGATTTTCAAGACTTAGAAAAGAATCAAAGTGGCGATTAGCAATTTCAAGACACAAGAGTAAATAAAAAAGGTGCTTAAAAGCACCTTTTTTATATTTTAAATACCTAAAGCATTAATACTTATTATACCTTGCTAAGCAATAATAATAGTTCAAGTACCCATATAAATACCATCCAATTTTTACAGATATCACCTTATGAACTAATGTTTACCATACACTATTTGCAATATCACAAAGGTAATAAACCGATCGTCAGTGCTAATATTCACGTTAAATAATATTAATTTCTAGTAGAGTATCACGTTAAACTGAAGCTGTTTTTCAATACACATGTAACTAAAGTTGATACCGACAGCTTAAAGTCGACTCCATGTCGAGGTGATGTCACCGGTATTATTATACTGCTCTAGTTACTCACCTACCAAACTCAATCAAAAGAGCCAGATGAGAGTCACCCTAAGTGATTTCAGCACAATTAGCATTTTGCCATACTTGTGCTCAGCATTACCCCGAATAACCGCTATCAAAACAATGCGACTAAGATGACTAAGCAAGATATTATATCAGCTATAAAAAACCTGAGTAGTTACTCAGGTTTTTGTGTTTTAACGCCGTTTTATTGTTACTAATCAGTCAATAATGGCTCAAATGATTTAACTAAATCGTCAATTGATTTCATTTGCTGTAAATAGGGCTCAAGTTTATCAAGTGGTAACGCACAAGGGCCATCGCATTTAGCGTTATCAGGGTCAGGGTGTGATTCTATAAATAAACCAGCTAAACCTAATGCCATACCGCTACGCGCTAATTGTGCAGCTTTAGCACGACGACCACCTGCAGAGTCAGCTCGACCACCCGGTTGCTGTAAAGCATGAGTAGCATCGAAAATGACTGGCGCATAATCTTTCATTTCATCCATCGCTAGCATATCAACAACAAGATTATTGTAACCATAACAACTTCCGCGCTCACAAAGAATAACTTGCTCGTTGCCTGCTTCGGCAAATTTATTAATAATATGACGCATTTCATGTGCCGCTAAGAACTGTGGCTTTTTAACATTAATAATCGCATTAGTTTTTGCCATAGCAACCACTAGGTCTGTTTGGCGCGCTAAAAATGCGGGTAATTGAATAATATCAACCACCTCAGCTACAGGTTGCGCTTGATGTATTTCATG
Organism: Colwellia sp. MB3u-55; assembly: GCF_014076785.1. Classification (NCBI taxonomy): domain Bacteria; kingdom Pseudomonadati; phylum Pseudomonadota; class Gammaproteobacteria; order Alteromonadales; family Colwelliaceae; genus Colwellia; species Colwellia sp. MB3u-55. The sequence continues at coordinate 179,217 of NZ_JACGUS010000077.1, read as the reverse complement.
CACGTCAGTAATGATAGGTACGTTGAAAGTCGACTTTATTTCTTCAAATATTCTCAGGCCTTCCTCTAAACCCGGTCCTCGGTATGAATGAACAGACGAACGGTTCGCTTTATCAAAAGAGGCTTTGAATACGTAAGGAATATTGAGCTTTTGTGTCACTTCTACGTAGTGCTCTGCAATGCTCATTGCTAAATCACGTGACTCTAATACATTCATACCGCCAAATAAAACAAATGGTTTATCGTTAGCGATTTCAATATCGTATTTAGTCAATTTAATTGAAGTTATTGTCATAATTTTTCCAAAATAAAGTCTGGGGCTAACAAACGATTAGCTACCGATAATTCTTAATAACTGGCCACATAACCAAGCCATATAAGTACCTAAAGCATAACCTAACACAGCCAATAGTACACCGACTGGCGCTAAAGAAGGATGAAATGCTGATGCGATAACGGGCGCAGAAGCAGCACCACCGATATTGGCTTTACTGCCAACAGCTAGATAGAAGATTGGTGCTTTAATCATTTTGCCAACAATAAGCAGTAAGGCAACATGGACTAACATCCAGATAACTCCAATGGCTATGTATTTGGGTGACTCGACAATTTGAGTAACATCCATATGCAAACCTATTGTCGCGACTAATACATATAATAAGCTACTACCGACTTTCGACGCTCCTACGGCTTCAAGTTTTCTTACTTTAGTAAACGACAATGCCAACCCTATCGTGGTCACGAGGACGATTATCCAAAATAGTTTTGAATGTAAACTAAACTTTTCTAATTCAGGAAAGTTTGTCTGAAAATAAGGGACTAAAAAGTCAGCAGCAAAATGTGCTAATCCAGCAGCGCCAAAACCTACCGCAATAATCATCATAAAGTCTTTTAGTAACGGCAACTTGGTATTTTCACGTTGAGCAGACTCTACCTTATCAATTAATCTATCAATTGCTGAAGTATCAGCGCCACTCTTCGCATCAATACGCTTATGATTTGCTGCTAAATAAAGTAATACCGCCATCCACAAGTTGGCTACAACAATATCAACAGTCACCATAATGGTAAATATTTTGCCATCAGCGCCATAAATTTCTTTCATCGCCAACATATTTGCGCCGCCGCCAATCCAACTACCCGCAAGCGCAGCCATACCACGCCAAACAGCTTCTGGACCCGTTACACCAAGTAATTCAGGCCAAATAGCAGAAATAACTAAGAGTGCAATTGGGCCGCCAATAACCACACCAACCGTGCCGGTTAAAAACATAATAATCGCTTTATTACCAAGGCCAATAATTGCTTTTATGTCGATGCTTAAAGTCAGTAAAACCAAACAAGCCGGCAATAAATAATACTTAGCGACTTCGTCTACTTGACTCAATTCTGCACTAACAATGCCAAAAGTGTTTAACAAAGAGGGTAATAGGTAACACATAAGTAATGCTGGGACGTATTTATAGAACTTCTTAAATGCGGGGTGTTCACTATTTGAAGTATAAAAAACGAATCCAAGTATGATCGCGAGTAACCCCATAACGGTGGCGTCATTCGTGATAAAAGGTGTATTGTTGATAATTTGATCTTCCATTGATTAACCTTGTTATTTTTATTTGATTTATTGGTTTTATTTGTAAACTACAGCCTTACTTTTAAGGCTTATTAATGTAATACCGTATCAGCTATAGTGATTTTGTCCAATTGCATTTTTAATAATTGCGCAGCAGGATCTTTTGGACATTTGTCGACAAAATATTGGTAATCATCGTAAGCGACTTTAAAACAATCGAGTTGATGTAACAAAAAACCTCGGTCGCGACGCTCAAACGGATCTTCTGGGCGTAACGCTATTAATATATCGACGCACTTTAATGCTTGAGCAAACTCCCCTTCGCGGATCAAAGCATTTTTCAATGAGCTAACATGCTTAACAATTAAGCTTAATCTTGAAATATCTTCAATTTGGTCGCTTTGTGGATCACCATCAAGCTCATCCATACACAAATCAAGCTCCTGCCAATTTAAAGACTCTCCAGTAATGGGATCAAAAACAATCGCATAAACATCATCACAGACTACGCGAATCATATTTTTCTTTGGTACGTACACCACATCAGTTTCAAAGCCACAAAGACGAAATATATGGCAAAGCACTATACTTTTCAGCGCTGGGGACATTAACTTAAAATCGAGTCCACTTTGTAACTTATGAGCACTAACGGACCAGAAATCACGTTGATTATCAATAAAAAGTTGCCCAATGAAAAGTTCATTGATTAATTGCTCAGCTTTTTCAAGATACTCTTCTGTATCAGAAATTAATTCTGAACATTGTTCAACTATTTGACTAAGGCTTGATGGCTCAAAGTCACTATCACCAAAAACAACTTCTTCAATAAGTATAAAAGCTTCAATAAGTGATTTATCGTCATCATTGAGCTCGGAAAATAATAATTCATTCATGCTGTAATTTTTAATTGTTGACTCTATTTATAGTTATTGCTTATTTCAGGGTATATTTATTATAAAAATATCGTTTGTTTTGTTGTCGCTATTCGCACCACTAACATAATCCTGCCCATAGCAGCTAAATAACCTATCACTTGCATCATTCGGTTACGAGCTAACTTCAACGTGTAATAGCCGGTAAAAATATAGAAAATAATGGCAAGTATCTTTTCGCCTAACCATAAATATTCTATTGGATTTATCGCTAACTTGACAGCCAGACCAACACCTAATAGTAATAAAAAAGTATCAAGGATATGAGGGCTGATTTTCAACCATTTTTTATCTAATTGTGCTGAATTCATCAAGGTTAATGCAAACCGGTAGGTGAACAATATAATGCTTATTGCCGCCAGAGTCATATGTAAATGTTTCACACAAAAACCTTAAACTTATCTTTATTATTCTTGTCGTACATAAATACAGCAAGTAACTCGGTCATTTCCGCCATAATCTTTAAATGTTTCAATCGACTGATAACCCAATTGCTTTAATATATCGCTAACACCCGCGGCTTGTTCAAAGCCATGTTCAAAATAGAGTGCACCATTATTGGTTAAATAAGCTTGTGCATCTTTGGCAATACGTTTGATATCTGCAAAACCATTATCTCGAGCAACCAAAGCAGATAGCGGTTCAAACCTTACATCGCCTTCAATTAAATGCTGATCGGCTTCATCGATATAAGGGGGATTGCTAACAATAATATTAAACTTTTTATCTACGGCTACATTAGAGAACCAATCACTTTGATAAAGCTCTACCTGTGGTAACTGTAGCCGTTGAGCATTTTTTTTAGCCAAACTAATCGCAGCGTCACTAAAATCAATGCCGTGAACTTGCCATTGCTTTTGTTCTGAAGCAAGCGACAGAGCAATAGCTCCGGTACCCGTACCAAGATCCAAGCACGATAAATCACTTGCTAGATGGCGCGCTAAAATATGTTCGACCAGTAACTCTGTATCTGGACGAGGAATTAAGGTAGCTGATGATACGTAAAAAGGCAGTGACCAGAATTCACGCTCTTGTGTAATATAAGCAATAGGCTCGCCTTGCAAACGGCGCTCAAACAAAGCTAAAAAAGCGTGGTATTCATGCTCTGTTAACTTTTTGTCAGGCCAAGTTAACAAATAACTTGTCTCTTTATTTAACACAAAGGCAAGTAGGATTTTACAATCGAGTTTTGCGCTATCAGAAAAGGCAGCAAGTAATTGCTGCCCTTGATTAATTATTTCAGCAAAACTCTGCTGGCAATATGTTATTGACGGTTTTATGGATTCGCTCAAACCAATAACTAGTTTTGCTCAGCAAGAGCCGCAAGTAAATCGGCTTGATTTTCTAACATAATAGGCTCTAGGACCAAATGCAAGTTACCTTCAAGGACTTCGTTTAAACGATATAAAGTCAGGTTAATACGGTGATCTGTCATACGTCCTTGCGGATAGTTGTAAGTACGTATGCGTTCTGAACGATCGCCACTTGCCACTAAATTACGACGTGAAGACTCTTCTTCACTGCGGCGCTTTTCATCTTCTGCTTGTTGTAAGCGAGCTTGTAATACCGACATCGCCTGCGCACGGTTTTTATGCTGAGAGCGTTGTTCTTGACATTCGACAACTACGCCTGTTGGAATATGGGTGATACGAATGGCAGAATCAGTTTTGTTAACGTGTTGTCCACCCGCACCTGATGCGCGAAAAGTGTCAACTTTTAAATCTGCTTTATTAATCTCAATCGCGTCAGCTTCTGGTATCTCAGGCATAACAACAACGGTACAAGCAGAAGTATGCACTCGGCCTTGAGATTCAGTTTCAGGGACACGTTGCACACGATGACCACCAGACTCGAACTTCATTTGTCCGTAGACGCCATCACCAAGCACTTTGAAAATGACTTCTTTATAGCCGCCTTGTTCACTTTCATTGGTGTTCATAACTTCAATACGCCAGCCTTTCTTTTCACAGTAACGGCTATACATACGGTATAAATCGCCAGCAAAAATTGCCGCTTCATCACCACCGGCTCCTGCACGTAATTCAACAAAACAGTTATTGTTGTCGTTTGGATCTTTAGGTAATAGTAAAATTTGTAATTGATCGGCTAATTCTTCAATAGTTTTCTTCGCAGACTTAAATTCTTCTTGCGCCATTTCACGCATTTCAGGGTCTTCATCTTTTAGCATTTCTTCAGCTAAAGAAAAGTCTTCTTCTGCGCTTTGGTAGTCATTAAACACACTAGTGACTGCTTCTAATTGAGAAAACTCTTTTGATAAGGCAATAAATTTTTCTTGATCTGAAAGTGTTCCAGGGTCAGAAAGCAAGGCTTGAACTTCTTCAAAGCGCTCGACTAATATTTCAAGTTTTTGATAAACAGATTTATTCATTAAGAAATCTTATAATTAGGGAACAGCGGATAAAAATTGGTGATGTGCAGTTTAAAGGGTTAGTTGAGCACTTTCAATCAAAGGTGTAAAAAAGCTGTAAATACCCAGCTAAGCTCAAATGCTCATCAAAATACGGTTTGGCTATACTGTGACGTCGGGACTGTTATTTAATGTTATAAATATCGCGTAAGTACACCAGTTTATCTAATTCGCCACCTTGAGCCGCCGATTGAATAGCGCTAGTGGGTGCATGCATAAATTTATTAGTCAACTTAGTGGCTAACTCAGCTAAAATTGCTTCTGGCGACTTATTCCCCTGAAGTTGTAATAATGCTCTATCAAGTAACAGATCACGATGTTCTAAACACTGCTTACGGTAATCTATGACGGTATCTTGGGTATTTAAGCCACGAAGCCATGACATAAACACATCAGATTGGGTAGAAACTATTGCCTCAGCTTGAACCGCTTCTTTACGACGATTGGCTAAATTTTTGGCAATAATGCCTTGTAAGTCATCAACGGTGTATAAAAACACATCTTCTAGATCGCCAACTTGCTCTTCGATATCACGAGGAACTGCTAAATCAACCATAAAAATAGGACGATGCTTACGCTTTCCTAATGCGTGTTCAACCATACCTTTACCGATAATGGGTAAAGTACTGCCGGTTGAACTAATAACAATATCGGCGTCAGCCATTTTGTCAGGGATTTGCGCTAAGGTAATAACGTCAGCGCCAATAGCACCAGCCATTGCTTCGGCACGGGCAATTGTGCGGTTAGCAACAGTTATTTTCCCCACTTTATTCTCGTATAAATGTTTAGCAACCAGTTCAATAGTTTCACCGGCACCGACTAATAGTACTTTTACATTTTCAAGACTGGCAAAAATATGTTTTGCTAGATTTACCGATGCAAAAGCAACCGAAACCGCACTCGCGCCAATTTCAGTTTCAGTGCGAACTTGTTTAGCAACGCCAAAAGTACGTTGAAATAAACGGTCCATGACTAAAGACATAGAACCAGCTGCTTTCGCTTGGCTATAGGCTTGCTTCATTTGACCTAAGATTTGCGGTTCGCCTAAAACTAAAGAGTCTAAGCCACAAGCAACCCGCATCATGTGGTTAACGGCCTGTTGATCAGTATGCCAATATAAACTCGGTGTAATAGTTGAAGCAGGGACATTGTGATGTTTTTCTAACCAGCGGACAACTTTTTCTTGGGTAACCCTTACATCGCCTTCTTGAACTAAATACAGCTCTGTACGATTACAAGTTGATAAAATAGCCGCTTCACGACATTCTACGTTTCCAAGTAATTCAGTTAATGCCACACTTAAATTGTCGGGATTAAAAGAGATTTTTTCTCTAACGGCAACAGGGGCAGTTTTGTGATTGATTCCAACAGCAACTATAGACATAACGGAACGATTCAGCCTTTTTAAGACGATTAATACCAGAAAGAAAAATTATCGATAAGCAATTTTTTTTCCATTAATCTTTTTATTAACGACATTATTAATCAAGTTTTATAAAAAACCTATTATCCATGATAAATAATGATGTTAATTTTACGAAAAATCGCAGAAAATTAAAAGCATCAAATACGCGATAACGCAATATTATGGCGATTAACTTAATAATAATGGTTTATATGAATAAAATTACCTTATCGCTGCCACTCTTTTTCAGTTTTTTACTGATATTTCTATCTGGTTGTAGTTCTTTAACGAATAACCATCAGCAAATTACTGAACACCAAAACATTACCGAGCGCACTAAAAAGCTTACAGCAATGTCGAATTGGAAAATAAAAGGTAAAATGGGCATAATCAGCCCTAATGAGCGTCATAGCTTAACATTAAATTGGCATTACCAAGGAGATAAAAATCGCCAGATGCTAAATTTAACCACAGTGCTAGGTATTCAAGTTTTTACTTTAGAGTCAGTCAATAATATGCATGTTGTTAATGTCGATGGTGAGCGCTACCAAAGCCCTGATTTAAACACCCTGCTTGCTTCGCTAACAGGTTTCACATTACCGACACACGCGATGACTTTCTGGTTAAAAGGCTTACCTTATTTAGCTAATGATAAAATAACCTCTAACGAAATAACACAATTACCCCAAACACTGACCAGCTTCTCTGATGAAAAAAAATGGTTTATTAAGTATGGTAGCTATCAACAAGTAGACCAATATCAGTTAGCAACGAAGTTCACCATAAAACAAGATAACATCACCATTAAAATTAATGTTCACCAATGGGACGTGACAAGCAATGACTCAGACTAACCAACAATTTCAGAGTTTTCCTGCGCCGGCAAAGCTTAATTTATTCCTCCATATTATTGGTCAACGCAACGACGGCTATCATCAGTTAGAGACTATTTTTCAATTTTTAGATCACAGCGACACCATAGAAATAAGGAAGACTCAGGATAATAATATTGAATTACTCACGCCGATTGATGGTGTATTACATGAAGATAACTTAATTGTAAAAGCAGCTCGGTTACTGCAAAGCCACCTACTAAAAAACTCGACTATTTTTAATAACGTATATTTAGGTGCACAAATAAAAATAACAAAAATTCTCCCTATGGGGGGAGGCTTAGGTGGCGGGTCATCCAACGCAGCCACTATTTTATTGGCTTTAAATACTCTGTGGCAGGCCAATTTGTCTAACACAGAACTAGCAAAACTTGGCCTATCGCTAGGCGCTGACGTACCGATTTTCATTCATGGTTTTGCTGCTTTTGCTGAGGGTGTTGGTGAAGAACTCACTGCTGTTTATCCTCAAGAAAGCTGGTTTTTAGTCAGTAAACCTGATGTCAGTATTTCTACTGCCAGTATTTTTACTGATGCTGACTTAACCCGCAATACGGCAAAAGTTAATTTAAATGATGATATTAGTAAGTTAGACATAGACTTATGCCACAATGACTGCCAGACGTTAGTAATAAAAAAGTATCCCGAGGTTGCCAAGTTACTGGCTTGGTTGGTAGAATACGCACCGTCTCGAATGACTGGTACCGGAGCGTGTATTTTTTCTCGTTTTGATACTGAGCAAGAGGCTTGTCGCATCCAGTCATTACTTCCTAATGGAATAATTTCTTTTGTGGCGAAAGGTGTCAATACATCTCCATTACGCAATGCCATTAACAACTTAATAACATTGCAAACAGAAAATGCAGAATATTAATACCATTGAGAATTTATTTTCATAAAAATGCCAAGAACCACTGGAAAAAATTTAATAATTTGCTGATAGTAAACTCAAGGTTTACTAATAGCGTAACTTAAAATGTCAATAGTTTCCGAGGAACTGACCGTGCCTGACATGAAAATATTTACGGGTAATGCCACCCCTGAACTGGCCAAGAAAGTAGCTGATCGCTTGTATATGACTTTAGGCGATGCCAAAGTCGGTAGTTTTAGCGACGGTGAAATCAGTGTTGAAATTAACGAAAACGTGCGCGGTGCGGATGTTTTTATTATTCAATCAACTTGTGCGCCAACCAATAATAACCTAATGGAATTAATTGTAATGATTGACGCATTACGACGAGCATCTGCTGGTCGTATTACTGCAGTTATTCCATACTTTGGTTATGCTCGCCAAGATAGACGTGTACGTAGTGCTCGTGTACCAATTACAGCGAAAGTTGTTGCTGACTTTTTATCAAGTGTTGGTGTAGACCGAGTATTAACGGTTGACCTACACGCTGAGCAAATTCAGGGTTTCTTCGATGTACCGGTAGATAACGTATTTGGCACACCTATTTTACTTGAAGATATGCTTTCTCGTGATCTAGATAACCCGATTGTAGTTTCTCCTGATATTGGTGGTGTTGTTCGCGCTCGTGCCGTAGCTAAATTACTCAATGAAGCCGATCTTGCTATCATCGATAAGCGCCGTCCAAAAGCCAATGTTGCACAAGTTATGCACATTATTGGTGATGTTGCTGACCGCGACTGTATCATTGTCGACGACATGATAGATACTGGCGGCACATTAGCAAAAGCGGCTGAAGCATTAAAAGCACATGGCGCTAAACGCGTTATTGCTTATGCTACTCATCCAGTTCTTTCAGGTAATGCTGCGCAAAACCTAAGAGATTCTGTTATTGATGAGTTAGTGGTAACAGATTCAATACCACTTACCGACGAAATTAAAGCGCTTGGTATTGTTCGTCAACTTACTTTAAGCGGTATGTTGTCTGAAGCGATTCGCCGTGTGTGTAACGAAGAATCTATTTCAGCAATGTTTGACAGTTAAGCATTTACTGATAAAACAACTTCATAAATAATAAAGCCCCGAGTCATTTTTTGACTCGGGGCTTTTTTATTTAACACAACACTTGAGCTACAGGCACTCAATTATTTCTGTCAGACGTTGACTATTTCTCTAAAACATCCGCTAAAGCCGCTAAACATAAGGTCACATTTTCAGTTCTTGCCGCATAGCCCATTAAACCAATGCGCCATGCTTTACCGGCAAAACCACCTAGACCAGCGCCAATTTCTAAATTATATTCATTAAGTAAGGTTTGGCGAACAGCTGCATCATCGACGCCTTGAGGAATTAATACCGTATTTAATTGTGGTAAACGGTATTGCTCTTTAACAACAAACGCTATACCTAGTTTTTCTAATCCTGCTTTTAATTTCAGGTGTTGGTTTTTATGGCGTTGCCACGCATTTTCTAAACCTTCGTCTTGTAACATCACTAAAGATTCATGCAAAGCATAGAGAGAATTTACCGGTGCCGTATGATGATAACTACGTTTACCTGTACCGCCCCAATAGCCCATAACCAACGATAAATCTAAAAACCAACTGGGCACTTTAGACGTTCTATTTGTTAATTTTTCAACCGCTTTAGTACTGAAGCTAATCGGTGATATGCCAGGCACACAAGATAAACATTTTTGGCTCCCCGAATAAATAGCATCGATTCCCCAATCATCAACCTTTAGTTCAACACCGCCTAATGAGGTCACTGCATCGACGATAGAAAGCGCTGAATTTTCTTGTGCTATGGCACATAAGGCTTTTGCATCAGACAATACGCCGGTAGATGTTTCCGCATGAACAAAGGCTAAAAATTTAACATCGGTATTGTCTTTAAAAGCTTGTTTTACTTTATTGACATCGACAGGCGTTCCCCACTCATCGTTTATAACGATGGCTTGAGCCCCGATGCGTTGAACATTTTCCACCATACGCGAACCAAAAACACCATTTACACAAACAATCACTTTTTCGCCTGGTTCCACTAAGTTAACAAAACAAGTTTCCATACCTGCCGAGCCTGGCGCTGAAACCGCCATCGTTAATTCATTCTTGGTTTGAAATGCGTATTGTAGTAATGATTTGATTTCGTCCATCATCTGCACAAACTCTGGATCTAAATGACCTATGGTCGGACGACCTAAAGCAGATAAAACACGAGGTGAAACATCACTAGGACCGGGGCCCATTAAAGTACGAGGAGTTGGATAGAAAGATGTAATTGTCATAGTTAATTCTCTTATCGACATTAGGCATTAGAAGTATGAGGCACATATACCCGCTCATTTTCAGAACGCAGGTTGCTAGAGTGTATTTTGAATGGTAACGGGTCTAACACCTAAATTTCAATAAAAAATTATCTATAACGGCCATTTAGCCCAATGATACCCATAATAAGCAGCCATGATTAATAGGTTATTAATCATATTAACGTTGGATATGTTTAGGTTGAGGTGTTATTATGCTGCGCCTTTTATGATGATTGAATTATTTTTATTGTTGTAAAGGTTCATTGTTGTTTTTGGTCGCAAAAAACAACTCAACTAACTCTTTAATATTAGGTATTAAAAAAATGACTGATTTATTTACTTTAGAAGCTGAAGTTCGTACTGACCTAGGGAAAGGTGCGAGCCGCCGCCTACGTCACGCAAACAAAGTTCCTGCAATTTTATACGGTGAAGGCCAAGAGCCGATTTCTTTAACGTTAGAGCACAAAAATGTTTACCGTGCACAACAAGAAGAAGCATTCTACTCTCACGTTTTAACTGTAAACATCGACGGTAAGCCAGTTGAGTGTCTTTTAAAAGACATGCAACGTCATCCGTTCAAGCAACTTGTAATGCATTTAGATTTCTTACGCATTGATGCATCTCATGCAGTTCACGTTAACGCTCCTATTCACTTCCTTAACGAAGAAGAAGCAGAGAAAAAAGGTGGCAAAATTACTCACCAGATTAACGAAATTGCGATTAGCTGTTTGCCTGCTGACATTCCAGAATTCATCGAAGTTGATGTTGCTGATTTAGAAGTTGGTCAAACATTGCATTTATCAGACGTTACTTTGCCTAAAGGTGTAACATCTGACGAATTAGCAAAAGGCGAAGATCATGATCAAGCTGTTGTTTCATTAAATGCACCGAAAGGCGTAAGTGAAGAAACTGATGAAGCTGAAGAAACTGAAGCTACTGAATAATCATTAAGTATAAGCTTAAATGACTATTCAACTAGTTGTGGGCCTGGGTAATCCAGGCCCCGAATATACAAAAACTCGTCATAATGCCGGAGTTTGGTTCGTCGAAGAACTTGCTTCTCGCTACAACATCTCCCTCAGACCAGAAAAAAAATATTTCGGACTTTACGGCAAAGGCCTAATAGGTGACGAAGTTGTTCATTTGCTTGTTCCAACAACGTTTATGAATAGAAGTGGTCAGTCTGTAGCGCCTCTTGCAAATTTTTTCCGTATTCCCGTCGATAATATCCTTGTTGCTCATGATGAGTTAGACATGGAACCGGGCGTCTGTAAAATTAAAAAGGGTGGCGGGCACGGTGGACATAACGGCTTACGCGATATTATTTCGTGTCTGGCTAATAACAAAGAATTTTATCGGTTACGCATTGGTATAGGCCACCCAGGTCATAGAGATCGCGTTACCGGACATGTACTTGGCAAAGCACCAGCTATTGACCAAGACAAAATAGATCAAGCGATTGATGAAGCAAGCCGATGTATCGACATCTGGCAAACAGATGATTTAAAGAAAGCTCAAAATCGTTTGCATTCATTCAAGCCGCTATAACTAAACTTTTAAAACAATTTTGCAAAACAATTAAGGTATTATCATGGGATTCAAATGCGGTATTGTTGGCTTGCCCAACGTAGGTAAATCAACACTTTTCAATGCATTAACAAAAGCAGGTATTGAAGCAGCTAATTTTCCATTTTGTACTATTGAGCCGAATACGGGTGTAGTGCCAGTGCCCGACCCTCGTTTAGATGCATTAGCCAAAATTGTAAACCCTGAACGTGTTCTAGCAACGACTATGGAATTTGTTGATATTGCTGGTTTAGTGGCTGGTGCTTCGAAAGGTGAAGGTTTAGGAAATAAATTTCTTGCTAACATTCGTGAAACCGATGCAATTGGTCACGTTGTGCGTTGTTTTGATAACGACAACATTATTCATGTTGCCAATAAGGTTAGCCCTAGTGATGACATAGAAGTGATCAATACTGAGCTGGCTTTGTCTGATATGGACACAGCAGAACGAGCAATTTTTCGCTTAGCGAAGAAAGCAAAAGGTGGCGATGCAGACGCTAAATTTGAAATGCCGGTATTAGAAAAGATATTAAAGCATGTTGAAGAAGGACATATGATACGTTCTTTAACATTGTCTAAAGAAGAAAAAGCAGCAGTAGACTACTTAAACTTTTTAACACTAAAACCGACCATGTATATCGCTAATGTGAATGATGATGGTTTTGAAAATAATCCTTATCTAGATCAAGTTCAAGCAATTGCTGATGCCGAAGGTGCTATTGTTGTTGCTGTTTGTGCTGAAATTGAAAGCGAATTGTCTGAAATGGATGATGAAGACCGTGTTGAATTTATGGCTGACCTTGGACTAGAAGAACCTGGGCTTAATCGTGTTATTAATGCTGGTTATTCTTTGCTTCACTTACAAACCTATTTCACGGCAGGTGTAAAAGAAGTACGTGCATGGACAGTAAAGCAAAATGCTACCGCTCCACAAGCTGCTGGTGTTATTCATACCGACTTTGAAAAAGGCTTTATTCGCGCAGAAGTTATCGCCTATGATCACTTTATCGAATTTAATGGCGAGTCAGGGGCTAAAGAGGCCGGTAAATGGCGTTTAGAAGGTAAAGAGTACCGTGTTAAAGATGGTGATGTTGTTCACTTCAGATTTAACGTGTAATGTTTACGCTTTAACGCGAATAACTTAAATAGTAAAAGGAGCTTCGGCTCCTTTTTTGTCTTTCAAAATAAGTTATTATCCGTCATTAAAATGTAAAAAAATGACTGCAAAAGAAAAAGATATAAATAAAAAACAATGAAAACAATAGACTACTTAATTTAAAAAATTTAAAAATATCTTGTTTTATTTCTAAAATATACCACAATTATCATAATACCAATCTGATATAAGTTGAAATTATCAACGTCAGACCAACAACCTATTACTTTAATAAACAATAAAAAGGCAGACCATGAAAAAAACACTCCTACTTGCTAGCTTAATTGCCGCTTCAGTAACTTTTGCCCCTGTGACTAAAGCCGATAATATATCTCTTCGTATTTGTGAATACGTTGCGGCAAATGATAAGAACCGCTTACGTTCATTTATGAAACAAAATAAATTAAAAATTCGTACACTTTTTGGTAGTATCGAATGTAACGGCCAAAATTTATTAGTTTTTGCTGCATCTAATAGCGCTTTAGAAACAGGTGAATTTATTATTGGTAAAGTTCCTTCAAAAGAAGTGGCTAAACATATCGCCGATATTGGTAAATACTCAAAACATTTAGAAGAAGAAGCAAAAGAACGCGTAAAATAATCATTATTTGATATCTACGGTTCTTTAAAATAAAGCAAGAACTTAGCGTTCTTGTTTTTATTTTAAAGAGATTGCGCTTTCCTAGAATATTAAACGCCCAATTTGTAGACTAAACAAGCAAACAGAAAGAAATTAGCATTTATTATAAAAAAACGGTTGACGTAGCCTAAGCAGATTTGCATAATACGCGCCACTTGCTGAGAGGCAATACGGAAAGGCTACATAGCTCAGCTGGTTAGAGCACATCACTCATAATGATGGGGTCCCAGGTTCAAATCCCGGTGTAGCCACCATTTAACTCTTAGTAGTGAACGTAGTATTAGAAAAAATGCGGGTTTGGCGGAATTGGTAGACGCGCTGGATTTAGGTTCCAGTATCGAAAGATGTGAGAGTTCAAGTCTCTTGACCCGTACCATTCTAACTAACATTTATCATCATGATATTTGTTAGAAAGTAAGTAACATTGCAGGGGTATAGCCAAGCGGTAAGGCAGCTGGTTTTGATCCAGTCATTCAGAGGTTCAAATCCTCTTACCCCTGCCACTTTCTTGTTTAACATTCCTTTTTTAAAACTCAATCAGTCTTTATTAAAACTAATATTAAACATAATAAGTGTCATATTTACTTGTTATTTAGAATACCTACAGGGGTATAGCCAAGCGGTAAGGCAGCTGGTTTTGATCCAGTCATTCAGAGGTTCAAATCCTCTTACCCCTGCCACTTTATTGTTTAAGATTCCTTTTTTAAGAAGTAATTAATCTTTATTAAAAAAATAGTAAACATTACTGAGTGACATAATAATTATTTGAAATATCTACAAGGCTATTAACGCTAAGTATTATTAGAAACAATGCGGGTTTGGCGGAATTGGTAGACGCGCTGGATTTAGGTTCCAGTATCGAAAGATGTGAGAGTTCAAGTCTCTTGACCCGTACCATTCTAATTAACAGATATCATCATGATAGTTGTTAGAAAATAAGTGATATTACAGGGGTATAGCCAAGCGGTAAGGCAGCTGGTTTTGATCCAGTCATTCAGAGGTTCAAATCCTCTTACCCCTGCCATTATTTTCAAATCTTACCTTAAACACCCAATACATTTTATCTTGATACTTAATCTCTTACTGCATTAAAAAATTTCTTTTAAGACCCATTTTTACTTCAACTTATACACCACAAGCGTAAGCTAAAGCCTTATTTTTCAAAAAAGGTATCTTATTAGCCATATTCAGCCCTAGGTTTCGAAAGAGTTTAATGGCTGGTGATGGGTGGCTGAACGTTGCATACAGTGAATCCATAGTCGTCATCATCAAAAGATTGTCTAATCGTCGCTTAGATTCATAGCGTGATAAAACCTCAGGTAAGTGCCAACACTCATTATTACCAATCGCACTGGCTATGACGGTTTGCAAAGCCTTAACATCTTTAAAGCCAAGATTTACCCCCTGCCCTGCCATAGGATTAATGGTATGCGCTGCATCACCTAATAATAATACTCGACCTTTTTGATAAGTATTAGCATGTCGACGAGTCAGTGGGAATGCTCCTTTATTAATAACCTTTATTTGGCCTATTCGTTGCGGAAATTTTTCAATGATTTCACTTTGCAGTTGTTCATTAGATAAAGCCGACAACCTTTTTATCTCGCTTTTTTGATGATACCAAACCAAGGAAGCATAACCACCTAATTGACTTTCTCCTGGTAACGGTAAGAAAGCAATTGGGCCAGTCTGAAAAAATTGTTGCCAGGTAATATCTTGTTGTAAATGCTGAGTTTCAACATTTACAAGCATTGCTGATTGCTGATAATCCCAACCCGTTATACCTATATGAGCTAGTTTTCTTACTTGTGAATGAGCGCCATCAGCCGCAATTAATAATTGAGTGGTAATTTGTTCTATTTCGCCACACTCTTTTTCAGCCGATTTAATTGCCAAGTTTACTGCTATTTCATTTTGATGTTCAATAAAGCTTTCTAAACTCGCTGGTGCAAATAAAGTCACCTTGCTGTGAGTTTTAATTTGCTGCCATAAGGCAAGCTGGACTAGGCGATTTTCAATAATATGGCCAAGATGGGATTGCCCAATATCATCGGCGTTAAACTCGGTATAACTTGCCTGATTTTCCCAAACACCTAATCGTTTATAAGGACACATTCGCCATTGTTTTAATTGTGGCCAAGCGCCCAATTGTGTCAACAAATGCTCAGAAGCAAGCGATATAGCTGAAACACGTAAATCTAGTGCTTGTGTTTCATTAAAACAGACAGGCTGCTTTGGTTCAACAACCGCTACAGTTAACCCTAAGTTTGCCAAAGATAACGCACTAGCCGCGCCAACCATTCCACCACCAACAACTACACAATCAAAATTGCTCATAAAATTTACACTTTTTATTTAATGATTTTTCAAAGTTATTCTAACCAACCTATATCATTTATACGAATATTATTAATGGTTGCGGTCAATAATTAAAATCAGATAGACACACGCCATTTAAAGTTGAATCGGGTACTGGCGTCAAGCGTCAAGAAGGAGTAAAATATGCATCCTTAAATTGAACTAACAGTGAAGCAATAAATTTCATGTTAGTGTGTCTAAATTTTTAAATATTTAATGAGTGGAAAGTTAATGAGTAAAAAGCTATATATCAAAACTTGGGGTTGCCAAATGAACGAGTATGACTCGCAGAAAATGGCGGAATTATTAGACTCAACGCATGGTTTTGTATTGGCTGAAGAAGCTGAAGATGCTGATGTCATCTTATTAAACACTTGTTCTATACGCGAAAAGGCACAAGAAAAGGTTTTTCATCAGCTAGGGCGTTGGAAACATCTCAAAGACAATAAACCCGGTTTATTAATTGGTGTTGGTGGCTGTGTTGCTTCTCAAGAGGGTGATGCTATTCGCCAGCGTGCGCCTTATGTTGATATGGTTTTTGGTCCACAAACATTGCACCGCCTACCTGAAATGATCCAACAAGTTACTGGTGATCATAATCCTGTTGTTGATGTTAGCTTTCCTGAAATTGAAAAGTTTGATCGTCTTCCTGAACCTAAAGCTGATGGCGCTAGCGCTTTTGTGTCGATTATGGAAGGCTGTAGTAAATACTGTACCTTCTGTGTTGTACCTTACACACGCGGTGAAGAAGTCAGTCGTCCGCTTGACGATGTATTATATGAAATAGCTCAACTTGCTGCACAAGGTGTACGTGAAGTTAATTTATTAGGACAAAACGTTAATGGCTATCGTGGTATTACGCACGATGATGATATTTGTCGCTTTTCAGAGTTATTGCGTTTGGTTGCTACTGTTGATGGCATTGACCGTATTCGCTATACAACATCACATCCGATTGAATTTACCGATGATATCATTGAGGTTTACAAAGACGTTCCTGAGCTAGTAAGTCACCTACATTTACCGGTACAAAGTGGTTCAGATAGAATTTTAACGCAAATGAAACGTGGTCATACTGCATTAGAATATAAGTCACAAATTCGAAAATTAAAGAAAGCACGTCCAGATATTTGCATGAGTTCAGACTTCATTATTGGTTTTCCTGGTGAATCGGATGCTGATTTCCAAGCAACAATGGATTTAATTAAAGCGGTAGATTTCGATTTAAGCTTTAGTTTTATTTACAGTGCGCGCCCTGGTACACCAGCAGCAGATATGATTGATGATATTTCCGATATCACTAAAAAAGAACGTTTAAAAGTGCTTCAAGACCAAATTACCCATCAAGCATTACGTATTGCACGTCAAATGTTGAATACGGAACAGCGTATCCTTGTTGAAGGTCCTTCAAAGAAAAATCCGATGGAATTACGCGGTAAAACAGAAAATAACCGCACGGTTAACTTTATTGCTCCTCACACCGTCATTGGTCAATTTGTTGATATTAAAATTACTGATGTTTATGCTAACTCGCTGCGCGGTGAATTAGTGCGCGAAGAAAGTGAAATGGGCTTACGCATAGCGTATTCTCCACAAGACATCCTAGCCAATAGTCATCATACGAGCAAAAGTAGTAACATCGATGAGTTAGGTGTTGGTAGTTTTACGCCTTAATGATTAAAACCTTAGCCTATAAAAACGGATATAAATTTGACTACAAGTATTAGCAAACAATTTGACTTAACACCGCTTGATAATAATCGCCTAGCGAATTTATGTGGTTCAATGGACGATAACTTGAAAACCATTGAACGTCGCCTTGGTGTGAAAATAAGTTACAGCAGCAATGCATTTAAAGTGATGGGCGCACCCGCAAATTGTGAAGCCGTCATTGTCTTGCTTAAGAATTTATATATTGAAACAGCAACCGTAAAAAATGAGCTAAGAGAGATCACAGAAAAAATGGTCCATCTTGCTATTTTAGACGCCAAGGTGCTTGAGCAAGAGCCCACTAAAGTTGATGTTGATTTCGACAAGTTAGTGACCATAAAAACCAAACGTGGTGTCGTCAAGCCTCGTAATCCAAACCAACAAAGTTATGTACATAACATTATGAGTAATGACATTAGCTTTGGCGTTGGTGTTGCGGGTACGGGTAAAACCTATTTAGCCGTTGCTTGTGCTGTTGAAGCCTTAGAAAAGCAAGAAGTTAGACGGATTTTGTTAACACGCCCAGCCGTTGAAGCGGGTGAAAAATTGGGATTCCTTCCAGGTGATTTATCACAAAAAGTGGATCCTTACCTGCGCCCATTATATGACGCACTCTTTGAAATGCTGGGTTTTGAAAAAGTTGAAAAGCTTATCGAGCGCAATGTCATTGAGATTGCTCCTCTTGCCTATATGCGTGGTAGAACATTAAATGATGCTTTTATAATTCTTGATGAGAGTCAGAATACGACCGTAGAACAAATGAAAATGTTTTTAACCCGTATTGGCTTTAATGCCCGTGCTGTTATCACCGGTGATATTACCCAAGTAGATTTACCACGTGGTGCTAAATCAGGCTTACGTCACGCGATTGAAGTACTTGACGATATTCCAGGCATTAGTTTCAACTACTTTGAATCAAAAGATATTGTCCGCCATCCGGTTGTGGCTAGAATTGTTGATGCATATGATGCTTTTGAAAAAAAAGAAAAACGTTTAAAAGATGAAAAAAGAAATAAAGCGGCGCTTGATGCAATGGATAATCAATAGTGGCAACACTACTCGATCTTCAACATGCTTGTGATGCCAAAAATTTGCCCAGCAATGAACAATTTCAATCTTGGGTAAATATCGCTTTAAATAATGATAAAACAGATTTTGAACTTACCATACGTCTCGTTGATGTTAAAGAAAGCCAATCTCTGAACTTACAGTATCGTGGAAAAGATAAACCGACCAATGTTTTGTCATTTCCTTTTGAGGTACCAGCAGAAATTGAACTAGACTTACTCGGTGATTTAGTAATTTGTGCTGACATCGTCGCCCAAGAAGCCGACGAACAGCACAAAGCACTGCATAATCACTGGGCTCATATGGTTATTCATGGCTGCTTACATTTATTAGGTTACGATCATATTGATGAGGTTGAAGCCACAGAAATGGAAGCACTGGAAAAAAAATTACTTAAAGCACTCGATATATCCGATCCTTATATTATAAATGAATAAATTTATCCTTTATAATTCATAGATAAATAACCACTTACTACTTGAACTTACTTTCGATTGATTAGAAAATAAGCAACAAGTTAACCTTACAGGAAATAAATAAGCTCTATGAGCGATGACCACCCCCACTCTAGCAACGGCTCTGCAAATCGATCGATACTTGATAAAATAGTACAGGTCTTTACCGGAGAGCCCAAAAGTAAAGACGAATTGGTTGATGTATTAAATGACGCTGAAGACCGCGACTTAATAAAACCAGAAACCAAGTTAATGATCCAAGGTGTATTAGAAGTTTCTGATATGCGAGTGCGTGATATTATGATCCCAAGATCGCAAATGGTCACGCTTGATATTAACGATCCGATTGAACATTCTTTACCGATCATCTTAGAGTCTGGTCACTCTAGATTTCCTGTTATTAACGACGACATTGATCACATTGAGGGGATTTTACTCGCTAAAGATCTGCTCGCTTACGGCTTTGGTCAACAAGAAGAATGCATCATAGCCAAAATAATTCGTCCATCGATTATTGTTCCAGAAAGTAAAAGAGTTGAACCGTTATTACAAGAGTTTCGTTCGCAGCGTTATCATATGGCAATTGTTGTTGATGAATATGGTGGCGTTTCTGGTGTTGTGACCATTGAAGATATTCTTGAATTAATTGTTGGTGAAATTGAAGATGAAACAGATGATGAAATTGAACTAGATATTAAGTATCTTGCCGGTAATGTTTATCAAGTTAAGGCATTAACAGAGCTTGATGACTTCAATGAATATTTTAATACTGAGTTTGATGGCAACGATGCCGATACGATTGGTGGTGTAGTGTTACATCAATTTGGCCATATGCCTAAAAAAGGTGAAATAATGACGATTGGTGATTTTGAATTTAAAGTCACCGCTGGCGATAATCGCCGTATCCAAAGCTTACATATTACGATTCCAAAAGACCATAAAATCAATGGAAAGATAGTCGACTAACCTCAATGGCGATAAAAACACTAGGCACTCGCCTACTAAAGCGACTACGCGACAACTTATTTAATAAGCGTAACTGGCTCAGCTTCATTGCTGGGCTTAGCTTAGTGCTGGCCTACGCACCATTTTCATTATGGTGGCTGATGCTTATTGTGCTGCCGTTATTTCTCCATTCTATTAATGGTACTGATGTAAAGACAACTACTAAACAAGGTTTCATCTTTGCACTTGGTTGGTTTGGTAGCGGTATTAGTTGGGTGCATGTCAGTATCGATCAATTTGGTGGTTTACCACTATTTTTCTCACTATTATTGATGGTATTATTGTGTTGTTATTTGGCACTTTATCCAGCACTTGCTTGTTATTTATCAACGAGGTTTGCGCCAAAGAAACAATTCTCACTGTGGTTACTGCCACCCTGCTGGCTTATTTCAGAATATTTACGTGCTAACATCTTGACTGGTTTTCCTTGGCTTTCAATTGGCTATAGCCAAATCGATGGCCCACTAGCGAATTTTGCACCACTTATTGGTGAAATAGGGATAAGTGCTTTGCTGCTGGTAATTAGTATTGCGGTTATTAATGTTGTAAATAACTGCTATCGCAAGACACATATACTCTTATTGATTGCTGTGTGTCTCTCTGCTTATTTATTAACGAATGTTGCTTGGGTAACACCGACCAGCAAAAAAATCACCGCTGCTTTAATACAAGGTAATGTTGAACAATCAATGAAATGGCAGCCCGAAAAAGAGTGGCCCATCCAATTAAAATACCTAGATCACAGCCGAGAAAATTATGATGCTGACATAATTGTTTGGCCGGAGTCAGCAGTAACAGCATTAGAACTCGCAGCACAAGACTTTCTCAGCATGGCCGATAGATCTGCCGCACTTAATGATAGTGCTATTATTACCGGTATTTTAGATTACAAATATCAATCAAAAACCTATTTCAATTCACTGATTGTCATCGGTAAGAAAGAAAGCAACGACGATACTGGGCATTACCGTTATAACCATAGTAACCGCTATTATAAAAACCACCTGCTACCCATAGGTGAATTTGTGCCTTTTGGTGACGTATTAAGAAAAATTGCGCCAATATTTAATTTACAATATTCTTCTTTTACCCGAGGTGACTATATTCAACCCAACCTTGTTGCTAAAAGCGTTCATCTATTACCACTTATTTGTTTTGAAATTGCTTTTCCTGAGCAATTAGCTGCTAATTTTACCGACAAAACTGACATTTTACTCACGGTTAGTAATGACTCTTGGTTTGGCGACTCACATGGACCTCATCAACATTTAGACATTGCTCGCATGCGCGCTTTGGAATTTGGTCGCCCCCTGCTACGCGCCACCAATAATGGTGTAACAGCTATCGTTGACCACCAAGGAAATATTCAAGCCACACTGCCACAATTTACCAACGCTGTGCTTAAAGCTGAGCTTGAACTCGTCCATGGAAAGACTTTTTATAGCCAATATTGGCAACTTATTCACTGGTTATTACCATTAATACTATTAATTTTATTTTTCTGCCTTTATCCTATGCTCAATAAAAAAACATAAAAACAATAATACCTAGGATTTATTTATGAAAGTATTGACTAAACACCTATCCACTTTAATCTTTTTTTTACTAACCTCTACCAGTTTCGCCTTCGCAGAAACAACTCTTATCACTAATGTTCAAGGCTATACTTTAGCTGACCAAGAATTAAAGCAGTTTACCGCTATTCAATTTACCGATGATAAAATTGATAAGCTTTTTATCATCGGTGAACTATTACCTAAATCCGGACAGATGACTGTTATCGATGGCCAAGGTAAAACACTACTTCCGGGCTTAATTGATGCTCATGGTCATATATTAAGTTACGGTTTAAGTTTGATGCAAGCAAATGTACTTGGCTCACTTTCAGAAGAATCAGCCGTAAAGAAAGCCGTAAATTATGCAAAGGCAAACCCAGATATTGCTTGGGTACAAGGACAAGGCTGGAACCAAACTCAATGGGAAAATACTCAATTTCCAACAGCAAAATCGCTAGATAAACACTTTCCTAACAAACCTGTTTTCTTAAGACGTGTTGATGGACATGCGGGCTGGGCCAATACCAAAGCGATGGAGCTTGCCGGTATAACATCAGCGACACAAAGTCCAACAGGTGGCGATATAATTCGAGATGATTCGGGTCAGCCTACAGGTGTTTTTATTGATAATGCCATGGATTTGATTACTAAAAGTATTGCCCCTTTGACCAAGCAAGAACAAAAATTAGTTTTAAAAAAAGCACTTAATAAATTGGTCTCTTTTGGTTTAACCAGTGTTCATGATGCTGGTATTTTTACTGATAACCTTGAGCTATTCAAAGAATTGAGCAATGAAAACGCCCTCCCTATGCGTGTTAACGCTATGTTGTATTTACCCTCTGAAAATTGGCAGGAAACACTCAAGCAAGGACCATTCACTAGCCGTGATAACATGCTTAATTTTAATAGTGTGAAAATTCAAGCCGATGGGGCTTTAGGTAGTCGTGGCGCCTCTTTAATTGCTGATTATTCAGACCATGCTGGTCATAAAGGCTTGATGTTACATGATAAAGAAAAGTTAACCTTGTATATGAATACTGCGATGAAGGCAGGTTTTCAGGTTAATACTCATGCCATCGGTGATAATGCTAATAAAGTGGTTCTAGATTTATATCAACACCAAATAAAAGCAACAAATACCAAAACGCTTCGTCATAGAGTTGAACATGCACAAATATTACAATTAAGTGATATTCCTCGCTTCGCTGAGCTCAACATTATCGCTTCAATGCAAGCAACACACGCAACCAGTGATAAAAACATGGCTGTTGACCGAATTGGTGAAGAACGTATTTTAGGTGCTTATGCGTGGCGTAAATTGATGAATGCCAAAGCTATAATCGCTGCAGGCTCAGATTTTCCGGTGGAATCTCCTAATCCATTTTTTGGTTTGCACTCTTCAGTCACCCGTCAGGATCATCAGAACCAACCGAAAAATGGCTGGTTCAGTGAAGAAAGTATGACACGCTTAGAAGCCTTAACAACTTTTACTATTGACGCGGCTTATGCAGCACACCAAGAAAATATTTTAGGGAGCTTAGAAAAAGGTAAAAAGGCTGACTTTATTTTATTAGAGGATAATTACTTTACGGAAAACCAACAAGATATCTGGAAGAATAAAGTCATAGCGACTTGGGTAAACGGAAAAAAAGTTTACGCTCATTAAAGTAAATGTTTTACATAAAAAAAGCCCGTAAGGGCTTTTTTTATTAGGTATTTATAACGCACTAAACTAGTTGCTTAGGGTGCAAGCATATTTGATTACGACCATTATCTTTTGCTCGGTACATAGCCGCATCAGCACACTCAATCCAAGCTTCATAACTTTCGATACTGATGTCTATTTCAGCAATCCCCATACTTACCGTGTAGTTAACATCAATGTCATTATATTTCACCACAGATTTTTCAATTTCTTCTCTTAATCGTTCAGCAAATACTTTACCATTATCTAATGGTGTGTCGGCTAATAATATAACAAATTCCTCACCACCGTAGCGCCCCGAAACATCGGTTTCACGCACATGATGGCGAATAAGTCCTGAGATATGGCGAATAACTTCGTCACCAACGACATGGCCATAGGTATCGTTAACCACTTTAAAATGATCAATATCAATCATCACTAAGCAACTAGGGTTTTGACTACGGATCCAACGCTTGTATTCCGCTTGTAAGCAATGCTCCCAGTGCGTGCGATTAAAGAGTTTTGTTAGGCCATCAGTTTGACTCAAAATAGCGAGTTCTTTATTCGCCTTAACTAAGTCTTTTTTATGAGAAGCATTATCAGTTACATCATAAATAATGAGACATAAATGAGTCACTATTCCTGTCGCTGACATCAAAGGAATAAAAGTAGTATTTTGATACATATAATCAGCCGCCCCTGTAATAGGACGATAATTTTGAAACTTAAACAAATAAGGACGTTGTTCCCAAATTGTAAAGGCTTTATTTTTTAGTAAGAATACTGATTCAGCTTTGCGCTTAAACCATGCTTCAGGTATTTCATCAAACAAAGGGAATAGCACTTTATCCTTCACTTCACGGGGTAACAGACCGCTATGATTCTCCATAAAACCATTCCATATTTGCACTTTATAATCTCTATCTAGTACAACCAATCCTACATCGATGGTGTGTAACATTTCCATTAACCAATGTAATTCATTTATTTGTGATGTTTCTAATGACATAGTTAATCCAGTAAGTAAGAGATTTTATTATTGAGTGTACGCATAGACTCTTCGGTAAAGAGTAAGAGTAAATCACATTTGATTGAATAGTCTTCAATGCTATAACTAATTTCGATAGCTAAGGTACGCTTCCATTTTTTAGAGTTGGTCGCTATCAACTCAGATATTTTTTTATGTTGTCCTAAAACAACGGGGTGGCCTTGGCTAAAAGGCATATCTAATTGGGCAGAAACACCATTTAAACAAGCACCAATAAGTACATTGGCTAGATCCATTAATAATTCAAGCTCTGTACTTTCATCAACTTCATACTTATAATTCATTAATGAAGCAACATCTTTAAAACTTGAGTCATTTAAAATAAGTAGTGCTTCACCAGAAATACCCGCGCCTATAAATCCTTGGCAAATTCCCGAAGTACTTTCTTGTTCTTCTACATCAAAGAGCGCCATGCTCAGTTCACTAACTTCAATTAAATTGACATTAGGAATGGGGAGAACAACAAACACATCGAGTAAACGCGCTAATAAGTCTCCTGCTTGTCCCATAGCGACGTTGGCTATTTCTTGGTAACAGTCTCGAAGTTCAGGGTCTAAGAAAAACGCTTCATCTGATTGTTCTCTTTCAATACTAACTGTCTCTGCCGCTTGTGTCAGTGGTGCCAACTCGCTATGTTTAGGAGCTGGAGCTATCACCGGCGGTTTTTCGATTTCAACGGGTAAAGGCTTTTCTTCTTCGCTGTCTTGGGTAAAAATACCGTAAGCCAATAATATTTCTGTTAGTTTGGTTTTATTGACTGGCTTTTGAATAAAGTCTAGAGCACCTAAGCTCGTAACACGTTGGTGTGCTTCCGGCTGTATATCGCCAGAAATAACAATCACCATAGTGTTTAAGTCTTCTTTAATAATAGTTTCAAGGACTTGGTAACCGTCCATCACAGGCATATTTAAATCAAGTAAAAGTACATCACCTTTACCTGCTTTTATTGCTTGAATGCCTTCTTCGCCATTAGTAGCGAAGCTTATCTCGACATCCCAATCATCAGGTAAAGAACGTGCTACCTGCTTACGCGCCATATTTGAGTCATCACAAATTAACAAGGGTATTGACATATTTTCGTTATTCCTATTCTAAGATAATAATTGTGGTGATGATTCTCAATACCTTACTATTTATCTATAGATAACAATAGATAATATTTGAAATAAAGCACTAAATAATGGCTATTTTTTATCGTCAAAGTTAACATCTCTCTATTAACAATTTTTAAGCGCGCTTAACATTATGAAATTTTTAACAGTATTTATTACATTTTCACTGATTTTAACTTTAAATAGCCTGAGCATTTTTGTGGCATCTGCAAAGCTATTTGATCAAGATAATTTACAACAAACAACTGACTTGGTTCAGGCAAATAACAAATTCATTACACTATTAGGTACACAAGTTAATGTTGGTCAAAAAGCACCTGATTTTAAAGTGGTTAATGCCAGCTTTGTGCCAGTAACTCTCAAAGAATTCTCAGGAAAAAATATTCTTATCTCTGTGGTACCGAGTTTAGACACCGGCGTCTGTGCCTTACAAACAAAACGTTTCAACGAAGAAATGGCTAAATTACCCCAAGACATTATTGTATTAACGATTAGCAATGATTTACCTTTTGCGCAAAAACGTTTTTGTGAAGCAGAAAGTATCGATAAAATAACGGTCTTATCTGATTCAGTGTGGCGCAACTTTGGCAGTAATTACGGCTTACTCATTAAAGATATGGGCTTATTAACGCGAGCGATATTTATTATTGATTCATCAGGAGTGATCGCTTACAAGGAAATTGTTGCTGATATTTCAAAGCACCCTAATTATGAATTAGCGCTTTCGACTATACAAGCATTAAGCCCAATTGAAGCACTAGATATGGAAACGGTTCAAGAGAATAACGACAAATAATAAATCAATGCATTTCAGCAACTTAAATTAAAAATAATTTTAATTTAAGTTTAAAACTTGAAAAATAAAACATCGCGCCCATCTTTATTAATGTAGTCGCCACAAGATAAACGGGACTACATTAACCGCCTGTTCAATATTGAAAGGCACCTTAAATCTCTGAGAATAATAATTTCAGCCTAGCTATATCGCGACTTTATGTTGGTTATAGTAAGCACAGAAATATTCAAAAGAGATCCCATATTGCTAATACCCTAACATCTTAATTATGGGTATAACTAATAGGATATGAATTATGCGTATACAAACAGATATCAGCCCACTTTACCGTTCATTTATCGGCTTTGAGCACTTAGCGGGTTTAATTGAAAAAGCGTCTCGTACAGACAAGCAATCATCTTACCCCCCTTACAATGTAGAATTACTTGCCGAAGACCAATATCGTATTACTATGGCTATTGCTGGCTTTGCCGATGAAGATCTTGAAATTGAATCAAAAGAAAACACCTTAATCGTTACCGGTACCAAACCTGTCAACGATAATGGTTCACCAAGAAACTTTGTACATCAAGGTATTGCTGAGCGTAACTTCGAACGTAAATTTCAACTCGGTGAACATGTCAAAGTCATCGGTGCTTTTATGGAGCATGGTTTGCTACATATAGATTTAGAGAGAGAAATACCTGAAGCGTTAAAACCAAGAAAAATTGCGATAAATGGTAAAAGTTTACTGCAACCACGTGCTGCTTCAAGTACTAACCATTCGATAGGAGCAAACGAAAGCTAAACTTTTATTGATTATGTTTCTCCCTTATATTTTTTGCCCAGTCTATGACTGGGCTTTTTTTTGTTTAAGAGGTATAAAATATAAAACGTTAACAAGCTCTTTAATTACACAATTATATCGCTGTAATACATGTTAACTACTCATAACGTAGCGCATCAATAGGGTCTAAATTAGCCGCTTTAGCCGCTGGAATAATACCAAATAACAGCCCAACGCCTGCACTAAAACCAAACGATAACATTATAGCCCACATAGGTACTTCTGCTGATGGTAAATCAATAAGGTTACTGACCAAAGCGCCAGCACCATAACCTAATGCCAAACCAATTAAACCACCCAGTAAACATAAGAACACAGCTTCTATAAGAAACTGCAAAAGTATATCTACACGCGTTGCTCCAAGTGCTTTTTGAATACCTATTTCACGCGTACGTTCAGTCACAGAAACCAACATTATATTCATAATACCGATGCCCCCCACTAATAATGAAATACCAACCACGCCACTAAGCACCATAGTGGTATTCGAGGTAATATCATTGACTGTTTCAAGCATTTGTTCTGCGGTACTAATTTTAAAATCATCCCCCGTATCTTTAGATAAATTATGATTTCGACGTAGTAAGTTTTTAATATGCTGCTTGATACTATCAAGCTGACTAGCATCGTCTACTTGCAACGAAATACTAATATCTGGCTCTTCAGCACCGCCTAACAAGGCTCTTGTTGTTGTGTATGGTAGAAGAATAAAGTCATCTTGATCAAAGCCGAAAAGTTTACCGCGCTTTTCTAACACGCCAATCACTTTAAACCACTCACCGCCAATCATAATATACTGACCAACAGCAGAACCTTTTATTTCAAGCTTGTCTATAATCGAGTCCCCTAACACAGCGACTCGACGTCGAGACTTATCATCATTAATATTAAAAAAGCGCCCCGTTTCAGGAAAGATGCCATATAGGGATTGATAACTAGAACCGGTTCCTACAACGCGTGTTGCCGTTGACTCCCCTTTATACTGAACTACGCCATTTGGGCCTGTTGCAGCAACTGTCGGAGTGATATGGCTAATGCCTGAAACTTTATACTGGATTTCTAAAAAGTCACGATAACTTAGTTTGGCAACTTTGCCTTGAAGACGTTCTTTTAATGGCGTAAAAGCATTAATACTGACAACATTAGTGCCCATATCGTCAAACTGCGAAGTAATACTGCTACTTAATCCTTGTACGACAGAGACAACTGCAATCACTGAAGCAACGCCAATAATAATACCTAAGGTTGTTAAAAAACTTCGAAAACCGTGAGCTCGAACCGAATGTGCAGCTGAACGAGTACTCTCAACAACTTTAAAGAAAACACTAGACATTAGCACTCTCCTTTATCAGTTGCTGCTCTTTATAGTGCTGTTCAATATTTGGATTTAATGAATCAGCAACTAAGCAGCCATCAGTTAAGCGTATAACTCGCTGACAACGATCGGCTATTTCTTGTTCATGGGTAACAATAATTAAGGTTTGACCATCTTGGTGAAGCTCATCAAACAGTGCCATAATTTCCATTGTAGTCGCTGAATCTAAGTTCCCGGTAGGTTCATCTGCTAATAATATCGCCGGTTCGGTGACTAATGCCCGAGCGATAGCGACACGCTGACGTTGCCCACCAGACAACTGATTCGGTAAATGGTCAACACGATCTTTTAAACCGACTCGAGTTAAAGCTAACTGAGCTTTTATTCTTCGTTGTTTAATTGGCATGCCTCGATAAATCAATGGTTGCATGACATTTTGTAAAGCACTTGATCTGGGTAACAAATTAAAACTTTGAAAAATAAAGCCAATTTCTAAATTTCTAATGCCCGCTAGAGTCGCTTCATCAAGCTTAGCTACATTTCTGTCTTTAAGTTTATATTCACCACTTGTTGGATAATCTAAGCAGCCAAGAATATTCATCAAGGTCGACTTACCTGACCCCGACTGTCCGGTAATAGCAATAAAGTCATTATATCGAATATCGAGATCAAAATTATTCAGTGCATAAAACGCTTGATTACCCATTTTATAAAGTCGAGCGATATTTCTTAATGAAATAATTGGCGCGATCACTTTTTTTTCTTGAGAAATTTTAGACATCATTTATGCCTCTTTATCGATCACTTTTACCGACTGAGCATCTTTTAATTTACCAAGTGCTCTTGCGGGTCCTGTGATCACTTTATCACCTACTTTTAGGCCAGAAGTAATTTCTTGTAAGCGATCATTTGAGATACCTAGCTCAACCGTCTGCTTTACCGCCTTACCATCAATAAGCACAAATACGTGGTCAACATTATCTGCAAGCACTTCGTTATCGCTTTCATCGTCTTCTTGAACGTTCTTTCCTTGTGAAGCAAAAATGATTGACTCACTGGGTACCGCTATCGTTTTACTTTTACTCTGGGTATATATTTCGGCGCGACAACTCATGCCAGGTCGAACGGCGATAGTATTTGAGTCAGACAATAATATTTTAACTTTGAAGCTTAAACCTTGTCGACCTTGTGCGCGCTTAGCTGTGGTGGCAATACTCTGAACTTGCCCCTTAAGTGCTTTATCCGGAAAGGCGACCGCAAAAATATCGGCTTGCTGTCCAACAAGAATATTTGCAATATCAGCTTCGTCGACCTCTACTTCAATAAGAATAGAAGAGGGATCAGCTAAAGTAATTAAATTCGAGCCTGAAATATTTGTGCTGCCACTAATGGCTGTTTCGCCTTGCTTAATATCAACTGACGTCGCAATCCCCTTTATAGGTGAACGAAAAACGGTTTTATCTAAACGCTCTTGTGCCTTATCGAGTGTAGCTTGTGCTTGCAGTAAAGATTCTTGACGAGAACGTAAATCAATTTTTGCTAACGCGTACTGATTGTCTATAAGTTCATAAGCGTCACGATCAAGAATTTTTCGCTGATATAAGTCATGTTTGCGCTGCCATTGAGATTTTAAGTTTTCAATTTTCTTGCTTTGATGCTCGATGGCAATCTTTTGAATACGAACAAAAGCCGCTTGTTGCTCAACATCAGCACGGAAAGTGCGAGGTTCAAGGCGCATTAATACTTGTCCTTTAGTCACCTCATCACCTTCTTCTATTAACATTTCACTGACTTGGCCAATAACTTCAGAGCGTAACTGAACCTGCTCTTTATAAACTAAAGTGCCTGAGGCCAAAATTGAACGTTTGATATTTTCAGTGGCAACTTGCTGAACTTTAACTTCTAGTGTCTGTGATTTACCTGTTTTTTTAAAATAAGCCAGACTAACTAGCCCAATAATGACCGCAATTATAATCAGTGTTTTTTTCATCAATCAGTTCTCTATTAAGCCGTAAACAGTAGGAATAAAGCCCAACCGCCAAAGATAAAAATCTGCGGTGCAGCTGCAATGATTAATGATTTTTTACTGTCAATATTTAGCCAAGAACCAAGGCCAATACTGGTAACGGCAATCATCCAAAATGTAAATAAGTTAATAGCTTCAAGAAAGCTGTACCAAGCGTTGCTCGGTTCTACAGAAAATAATAAGCTATTTAAACTTGTAGGTTGTAAATCTTGCATTGAAACCATGCCATCAGAAGAGAAAAAGATAACAAGTGCACTGAGCAATACCGATACGAAAGCAGGAAAGCTTGCCCACCAAGTGAATGCAAACCATTGAGTAAACTTATATTCACTACTTGCGCTTACTTTAGTAGCAATATGATAGTAAATAGCGGTAAGTGTATTGATAACGATGAAACCTATTGTGCCACCAATAGCCGTTGTCCACAGCATAGTGTCTTTTTCATAGAAACTTCCTATTGCTTTAAGTTCGTCATCAGTCATTGGTTTTGATGCTGCAGCCTGATTAAGCATAGTTTCTTTAAGCCAAGCAAAATCAACAACATTAAAATAATACAGGAATAAAACGAATGTTGAACTCGTCAGTAAGACAAATGGTAACCATGACCAACCTTTTTTTTCTTTAATCGTGTCAAAAGCTACGGTGGGTGAAAGTATTGTGTCCAAGCACGCTTGAAATGGGTTTGCAGACATTTTCATAATGTTCTCTTTTGTTAGTTTATTTTTATAGTTAAATTTAAAAATTGAAAATCTATTCTAAGTCTTCTATTTATAGCGAGCATTAAGCTCAATTGAATATTGGGACATATCTTCCTTAATATATAACTTTAAGCGTCAGTGTTTTGTGGTTTATAGAACAGTTAGTCTTATAGAATTAAGATTTATTACAATTAATTTTAATTATTTATCAATATATACAAATTATTTTTTTATCAACAATAAAATATGAATATCACAAAGATTTATTTTTACTAAGAAGGTATTATAATCTTACAGTCTTATCAAAATTACGGTATTTAAATAAAGTGAACAAAGGTTCAGAATTAAGAGCTCGCTATAACGATAATACACGCGGCGTCTATTTTATTGGCACAACCCCCCCTAAAAGTGATACACCAGCAGAACAAATTGAAATTATTGCTAATAAGCTGCTTGAACGGGTCAGTGATATCGATTTTGATGGTTTGATTGTTTATGATATACAAGACGAAAATTCGCGTACCAATGTACCGCGTCCTTTTCCTTTTAAATCAACATTAGATCCCCGTTATTATTCATCATTATTGCAAAATCAATCTCAACGCCCCGTGATCACTTATAAAAGTGTCATTCAGTCAAATAACGATGATTTTGATCAATGGGCAAATGAAGCTTGGCACACGTATGGCATTCGTGACGTTGTTCTTGTTGGCAGCCCTTCGCAAAAAAACACGATTTCATTACCACTTGCCAGTGCTTATAAAACTTTAGTTGATAATAAAAATGATTTCTTTATCGGTGGGATCACCATTGCAGAACGTCATGCAAATAAAGGTAATGAACATACTCGGTTGATAGAAAAACATCAGCAGGGTTGCAATTTCTTTATTTCTCAAGCTATCTATAATCCACAAGCCACTATAGATATGTTAACGCGCTATGCAATTGAATGTCAGCAGCAAGGATTAAAGCCTCAGCGGATAATTTTAACATTTTCACCTTGTGGCAGTAAAAAAACACTCGAATTTATTGAATGGTTAGGTGTTAGTGTTCCTGAAGCGACTAGTTTACGTATTCTTAATGCAGAAAAACCACTATATGAATCTATTCGCATCTGTTTAAATACTTTACAACAAATACTCGATGCCGTATTACCCTACGATTTACCATTAGGATTAAATATTGAGAGTTTAACCAACCGTAAAGAAGAAATTGATGGCTCAATTTTATTATATAAGTTGCTGCGTTCAACCATGGAGAACTACTTGTCCAAACAAGAGCTAGACCGATTAATTCATCAGAAATAATAATTTAAGCACAAGCCATTATTTTTGTTATAATCGAAATAGAAGAAAACCGTAACAACTAGTCTTTTATAGCATGAAGTGTATTTTATTTTTTATCAGCTCAAGCCGAAACGATAAGGGTAGCGATATCTTTCGATGGAAAGCCTCCTTATTCATTTAGAGAACAAGAGCACCGCGGTATTTATGTCGAAGTATTTCAAGAGATATTTAAACTAACCCCTTATCAATTAGAGTTTGTTTATCTCTGTTCTGCACGAGTACGTTCTAGTTTTACCGACGGTAAAGTCGATATCGAATGTTGTCCTATTGGCGCGTGGCGAGCAAACGAAACGGCCATTTCTCTCTATAGCCAACCGCTATTCAAAACTGAAGACGTTTATGTATTTCCGCAAGGGAAATTAAGAACTATTGGTCCGTTAGCAGATGAAAACATTGCAACAATCAAGGGTTTTGGCTACGCTTTTGATACCGTTTTCACCCGCTATGATGTAGAAAGTGAACTGAAATTATTAAAGCTTATTGAAGGTAATAGATTACCGGTCGGCATTGTCGATCGAACCATAGTTAACTACCTGAGTAGAAGTCATCAGTTAACGGTTGTCATAGGTCAAGTTCATGAACATTCCCTACGCCCGTTGCGTATACATAAATCTAAAGCGCATATTTTACCTATTATAAACCAAGCTATTAATCGCTTAGTAAAGAATGGAAAAATAAATGCTATAGTCAGTAAATATACCAGCACGTTAAAGGAAGAAAATTAAGCCATTGAAATTAATTATGAAAACAGCGTTTGATAATTTAAGAAACAATCCGCTCCATCAATACCAAAGCGACACTAATGGCGAAAAACAAGTCGTGAAAGTTTATTTTGGTGGGTCACTTATCGCCAAAATGATCAAACTAAAAAAATCTGTTCGATATTTTGGCGTAAAAGGTTACCAGAGTTACTTATCCGCAGACGACACTTAATTAAGAAAGCGCGACACCTGCAAACGTAATACCTTGCCAACCTTGCTTTATAAAGTTTCGAATATTGGTGTGATCGTCACCCTTAGGATTTAACAATACATCTTTTCGGTAATATTCGCCAAAACACGCTAATGTTGTCTGTTCGGATAAATCATGTAACTTTGCAAAAGCAAATATTTTACACGACCCTTCATTAGTTCCTGACTCATTCATTAAGTCACCATTACTAAAAGCACATGGTTGATAGTTATAGTTAGCTGATATTACCGCCATTACCTCACTAAATTCTATTTGTTCAGCTTTAGTTGATAGCTGTTTAAGTAAGTCATTTAATTGCATAGTATTTCCTTTATGAATTCTAAAAAGTCGTAAATCGGCCAGCATTATATAAGTAAACCTGTGACACCAGCTAAAAAACTGATTGTAAGGCCAAGTTGGTAGCCATTTTTTCCTTTTGAAATCTAATGTAACATTTATCATTAGCTTCTATGTAGAGCGAATAAGATAACTTTGCTAAGCTTATTATATTAAAATCAAAGAAAGTTAAAAAGGCTAAAATATGAAATTATTTCAAAATAAAGAGCTGCAAGGACTCTGTTTATGCCTTGCTGTAATGGGAGTAGCCTACGCACTATTGTTAATACTGTTAATTATGTTTACGGGGATAAAATTATATAAAACAGTGATTATCGTAGCCACAATTTCAAGTATACTTTTTACACTCGGCCTTAATAAGCAAGTTAAAAATCGCTTAAGACAACAAATTGAAACTTTATTTGCAAAGAAAGTTATCGTCTAAATTATTTATCGCGCTATAGGCTCTGCTATAGCGTTTACCAAACACTTTCCTATTCGAACTATTATCAATTACTTCGCCAAATATAATATCAACCTAAGTTCACTTAGTTGTTTTTAGATATTTAAAGTTAAGACTATTAACCCACAAAAAAGCTGTGCCATTAACATATAGCATGTTGGTGGCGCAGCTTGTTGCGGCTAAAATTAATATGTTTAAGTTAATATGCTTAAATAATGTTACACCTCAGCTTTATTCTTTCTTAACCAATATGTGCCATAAAGTAATGAAATACCCACTAATACACTTCCTATATTTAATTTAGTAATAAATGCCTGTAATGGTACTGTTCTGGCAAAATGTTCTTGCCCTTGCACAGATTCAATAAATTGTGATGAAAGTGAGAAATACTCTAGTAATAAGCTACCTATATAGGATTGCGATAAATGGAAGTAGTGCACGACAAAACCTTCCACTAATAAAACAACGGCCACAGGTAGTATTGCCCATAAAAATGGGGCTTTCTTCGCATACATAGACGCTAACATTAACCATGCAAACAAAGGTAGCATCCAAATAGCAAGGGGAAGAAGGTGTAACCAAATAAGTGATACACCACTTAAAATATCAGCATCAACCCACAATGCCCATAAGCTAACATCGTAACCAACAGACAATATAATGCAAACTAAAAACGCTAACAAAAGAATCAAGCATAAAGTAGCGGTTGCGGCTCCTAAAAATATAGCTGGAATTGCTAAGGCTCCGGTAATTAATTTGGCAATAATTGCGGTGACATCAGAAACAGGTAACGAACGCCAAAACATAATAGATAAATCTCTGCGTTCATCAAATAGACAGACAGTAAAGTAATAAAGCTGAATGATTAGCGCCACCACTAAAAAGGGTGCAAATAAAGAAAGTGCCATTACAAAGAATAACTTAGGGATCATTGGCGCATGCTCAGCAGAAAAAAACTGTTCAGGGAATGTCGTTAAAAACTGAAATAATTCACTAAGACTTTCATTACTTTGCATAAAAATAGCGAGAGGCATCACGATGACCAAAGCAGCGATAATAATGGGCAGCCATTTTAGAATATTGCTAAATTCCCATAATTCTTTTTTAATTGAAGTTGTTAATACTTTCGTGTTCATGAATATATCTCCTTGGTCATCACGCCAACAAAAATGTCAGCTAAACTCGGTACGCTTATTTTACCCAACGCTTGTAAGTCCTCATTTTTTTGATTGTCAAAAAGCATGGTGGTTAACCCCATTAAACTATTTGAAAATAGCGGTTTAAATTGCTTTGCTTGCTCGATATTGTCCTGAGTTACGGTTAACAATGTAAAACGTTCACGAATATTTTCAGTGCTTTCAGCTATAACAATTTTACCTTCTTGAATAAAGGCAACATCTGTTAAAATATGCTCAATTTCTTCAATCTGATGCGTAGTTATAAGAATACATTTATCTTCCGTGTAGAAGTCTTCTAATAAGTGCGTATAAAACTGTCTACGGGTTAAAATATCTAGACCCAACGTTGGTTCATCTAAAACAAGCACTTTAGCGTCTATAGCCAATACTAAAGATAAATGTAACTGAGTAACCATTCCTTTAGACAAAGCCTTCACTTTATCATTCATATCGATATTAGTTTTTGCCAGAAATGTACGTGCTTTTTCAATATCGAAATTAGGATGAACATCATTCATGTAGCTTAATGCTTGAGTAACTTTTAACCATTTAGGCAATATAGCGACATCTGAAATATAGGCGACATCATTAAGCATCTTTTCACGGTCTTTTCTTGGATGATGGCCAAGAACATTAATATCACCTTGAAAATCAGTTAAACCTAGCAATGATTGAAGACATGTGGTTTTACCGGCACCATTAGGACCAACTAAACCAACAATTTGTCCTTTATGAATACTTAAGCTCACATCAGAAACAACATGTTTCTTACCGTAAGATTTGTTTAAGCCTGTTATAGAAATTAATTCATTCATAACTTATCTCCTGTTAGCAACTGCTCAGCAGAAAGTTTTAATCGCGTTATTTGTTTTAATATTTCTGGCCATTGCTGAACCAAGAAAGTTTCGCGCTCTCGATCAAGCATTAGTTCTTGCGCTCCTGATTTAACAAATAAACCTTTTCCACGCTGTTTTTCTACAACTTGTTCATCCTGTAACATTTGATACGCCTTAGAAATAGTAATTGGGTTCACTTGATATTCTGCAGCCACTTTTCGGACTGATGGCAATGCTTCGCCTTCTTTGATATAACCATCGAGAATACGAGCAACAACTTGCTGGTATAACTGTAGGTATATCGGTTTTTCATTATCCCACTGAGGTATCATAATATTTCCTAACGGTAGTTATGCTTAAGTTCTGTTATTTATGTTTAAATAAAAACAATACGTGTGTTATACATCACCAACACACCAGCACACAAGAAAAATATGTAGATAAAATAATCTACATATGTAAATAAATATTTCAAATGGTTCTTTAGCGGAGTGAAATCAATAAAAAAATTAAAAAATTAAAAAATTAAAAAAATCAACAGGAAATGTTGATTTTTATGACAGGGATATTTTGATGAGAATCTAAAGTGGCGTGATTTATTCCGCTTCTTGAGCCTGTAAAGCTAGTAAGGTTTTTCCATGTGGGATAGGTGCTTTAGTTTCAGGGTCGACTTGTACAAAGACGATATCATCAGCTAAACAGATGGTCTTTTTAGTAATTTTATTACGCATTAAACAAGTGACTGTTATTGACGTTTTCCCCACACTTTTAGTTGATAAACCAAACTCAACTACATCACCCTGTACGGCTGGTGATTCAAAATTTATTGCACCAATGTGTTTAGTCACTAGGCAGTTAGTCTCTAATTGACAAATAGCAAAAATAGCAGCTTCTTCATCAATCCAGGCTAATGCACGGCCACCAAAAAGTGAGTCTGCATAGTTTAAATCATTAGGAAGAACCAATCTACGGGATAAAAAACGCATAATGTGACCTTAAAAATTGTCATGGTGTTATTTATGGCACTATGACATTGCTAAAAAAAGGGAAGGCTTGTGATTTGCTTGTAGCAAATCACATTGGCATTAACCCTTGATAGTATAACGAACTTTAGTGTTAATTAACTCGCTGATAACCATAATGTCAGTTTATTTTCACCCACTTCTTTCTCTTCATCTTCATCATAGTGGGTGCCATATAAAAAGAGGATGTCTGCTTTACCATCATTATTAAAATCTTTAATTTCAGTACGGACACTTTTAGGTAAGGAGATTTCATAATCAGCGCCACGTTTAGCAAATAAACGTTTGCCTTTAGCCCCCGAGTAAATGGTAAATTCTTTATCATCTGTTTTAAGGATCAGGTCGTTAATGCCATCACCATCAAAGTCGCTAACATCGGTTAGTGCCTGACCGTCACTGCCAGAATTAATTGCTATTTCAACTTCATTTTCATAAATAGGCTTTTTTACATACTTACCGTTTTTTTCCAACTTATAGAAGCGTAAATCCATATCTATAGCACCAGACATTGCCGACATCATAGTACCTATGCCCATTTCAACACTTAAGGTGTAATAATCTTTCAAGCCATCACCATCAACATCTTTAAACTTTATCATACCCTCACCATCAAAAGTCGCATGACCATCAGCTTCCTTTTTGTAGTGCATCAGACCATTTTCTATGAACCCATAACGTATCATCAAGTGATTAGTTCTAGACATCATGCCTTCTCGTACTGACTCTTTAGTGACAATGTCAACGAGCCCATCACCATTGATATCTTCAATGGTTTCAAGGTTTACAGAAGGACTTTTTTCACCTTGTTGTTTTTTTATCCTAGAGTTTTTATTTTCTAAATGTGCATTTAAGTTTATAACCATGGGGTTAATATCAAATAACTGAGCAGGCGTTTGAGCAAAGACCATCAATTGATCATCAATTTGGAAGGCGATATCTTTTTTGTCATCGTGGTTAAAGTCAGCATGGTAAAAATTTTGAGGGGTAAATGACAGACCACGTCCTGACTTTTCAATGCGAGGTGATATTGCGAAGGATTGATGAGTAAATTCTCCCATAGCGTTTTGCAAATATATGTGAGTTGTATCTAAACTGTGAGTAATAAAATCGCTTAGACCATCCTGATTAAAATCTTTGACAAAATCACCAAAGTTTACCTCAAAAATGCCTTGGTATTTGTATAAAGTATCAACGTCTATCAATTTACTGATGGTTTTATCTTCTAGGTTGTAAGACATCACCGCATTAGTTGTTAAGTAAACAATCACTTCGCCTACTTGCTTCGCCAATGTTGCTTGATTAAAGAATTGTGCGTTTTCAGGAATATCAATAATCTGTGCTTGCTCAACTAAACCACTCTTACTGATACGGGGATAATAACTAAAGCGGTTACCATCATGAATAAGTAAATCAACATCACTACCCTTCTCATTTAGATACAGCAACTTCCCTGTTATTTTGTGCTGCGAACTTTGCTGAGATTTATTAAAATTTAATTTATTAGCTTTTGCTAAAAGTAGAGGAGAAGCTAAAGTCGTTAATAATAAAACCATCGTTATTGTTGCTATCTTTGACATAATAATCCTTTGGTGTCTGATTTATTGCTAGTCTTTATACCCATCTAAGTGAACACAAAGATATTGAACTAATATTGATTACAAATGATTAACATAGTTCAAACTTAATAGCATTATCCTCTAATACCAAGTAATAAATTGTAACAATGGTTGTTTTTACAAAGGTGAGCTACCTGACCTATCATTAAATAAGGATGAGTTGCACTTGTCGTTATGTTGATGTTGATTTTATTTTTACTAGGATGATTCAACAAAGTATTCTTTTTAGGATCAAGACTAGATAAATACCTACCACAAGGTTGTTCATTGATAACCTTGTTGTTTTTCTCATTGCCGCATTTATATTGTCGGTGGAAGGGGAGAAGAATAGCATTACCCTTGCAGCATTCAGTAAAGGCGGTTGCAGCAAATTTTTAAACACTAAAGTTAGGCTAAATATCTACACTGAATGAATAACATTATTGGTTTAATAAGGTCTCGGGTAAAAGGCTATTTGTATAACCACTTAGAAAACGACCTAACTGTTCGGTAAGTCAATGAGACTTTAACCATTTAACTAGCTGCGGATAGTGATCAATTCTAGCATTAGGATGAGTAAGAATATTAATATGATCGTAATTTTGCATATTCCCTGAAGATTTTGACAGCAAAGTAAATTTCGCCTTCGGATTATATTCTTGAATGAAAATATTAACATCACTGGCATGTCCTAATACTTTATCTTTACTGCCAGTAAAGTGCCATGTTGGGGGCCAATCAACAGACTTAGCGGCTTGAAAGTAATCAAAACCATCAGTCGTATCATGCCAAGCACTTTTTTTAACCCAAGCGACGCTATCGGCTAACGATTGTTCGGTTTCATTATCAGAGCCAATGCCATGCTTTTTAGCATCTAAAAAGCCTCTGTTCCTTGCCAATTTAGGGGCGACATTATTCCAAACAATATTCACTTTAAACATTTTTTCTAAACTTTTTACTGTCACCATGCGCTTGGTACCAAAACAAGTTTTACTACGTATACGTTCAATTATTTTAGGAAACCTGGCCAGCGTACTCGCCAATAAAACCCCTCCCCAGGAATGTGCAACAAGATGAATTTTTTGTTGTGTGACTTGAAAAATATAATTTATAAAACGTGGGATATCTTCAGTGATCGCTTCAAATTGACCATGTACAGCATGCTCATCAATACGGGGTGTGCTTTCACCACGGCCACGTAAATCGGCGACATAAACATCAAAACCCTGCTCTGCTAAGTAACATGCTAGACCTTTACCTTTTTTAGTATAGAAAATAAGGCCATTTTCAATCGCACCATGCAACATAAAAATAGGCGCCCCGCCCTTTTTTTGCCAAATATGCCTTAAATGAAGTTGGTGATCTCCATGAGATAAAAATAAAGATTCTTGATTTATCATAGGATTATTAAAATATTCGTGAATAGAAAAAAAGGTCCGACCAGTGGATAATCAGCATACGGTGTTGGGTACTGTTGATCAACAAAAATAACTTAAGACTTGGATTACTGGCAAGATCCTAACCATAAGACTAGACAGTCGATTAAAAAGTCAATAACCTACTCCAATTTACAATATTATTGCCGTTAAGCATCATTTTTTTAACAAGAACATGATGCAAAAGTATTAAACATCTGCTTTATTTAATGAATAATAATTTTAATAACAACTGCTCCCTAAATTAGGAAATTTATGTCTTCTTCGATAAAAACCTTAGCTAAAGCAATTAAGTTTTTCAGCTTATTTATTATTGCTCTTTTGCTAATTATCTGGCTCTCTTCGCCATTTGTTAGTCGACATTACCTAACTAAATACCTTAATGAGCACCAGCTCACCCTAGCGGATAAAACAACCATACGTTATAACCCTTTTTGGTCGAATTTAAATATACGAGAGCTAGAAATAGTAAGCGTAG
The DNA here is from genome assembly GCF_014076785.1 of Colwellia sp. MB3u-55. Classification (NCBI taxonomy): domain Bacteria; kingdom Pseudomonadati; phylum Pseudomonadota; class Gammaproteobacteria; order Alteromonadales; family Colwelliaceae; genus Colwellia; species Colwellia sp. MB3u-55. The sequence goes on along the minus strand of NZ_JACGUS010000077.1, from coordinate 138,112 downwards.
AAAATAGCGACAAGCCCCTTATATCGTTAAAATCTTTAAACGTTACGTTGAGTTTGTTTAAACTATTAACTGACACTTTATTTGTTTCAGAGTTTGCTATTGATGGCTTATATCTAGATGTTAATTTAAATGGTGAGGCACCCATTATTGGTGGCTTTGTTATTGCCAATAATTCAAACGAGACTAAAAAATCCGTCGAAACACCTGCAGCACAAACAGCAGATTTAGCAAAAGATTCAAATAATGAGGTTGCCAATAATTATCAAGTTTCATTACCCTATTTTAGCCTTTCCAATGCTACTTTTAATGTTGGTATTGAACAAAGCCAACAAGAATTTATCATTAATTCACTTGTTATAAAAAATGTACTTGCCTCGACAAAAACACAACAAGCAGAGGTTGTACTTAATGCTTTAATTAATAAGGCCCCTTTGCTTCTAAAATTAAATGCCGATTTGACTTCAGAACAGCGTAAAATAAGCTCTGAAATAACCTTATCTGAATTAGCACTCGCCCCATTACAGCCGCTGCTAACCGCTAATATCCCCGAGCAAGAACCACTAACAATGCAAGGTTCTATCAGTCTTAATAGCAAGCAGTCAATTTCTCTGTCGACTGCTGTCACCGACATTAACGTTGAAACTTTTGAGTTAAAAGCAACTGACTTTAAAGCGACAAAAAAAAACAAAACGCTTGCACTTAATATTTTCCCACTAACTTTAGAAAACTTTTCTCTGGTGCTTGTTAATGAACAAGCACCTAAAATAAATGGTACCGCTTCACTAAATATTAATGATTTAAAGGCTTATGAAGGTGAAGGCGCACAATTATTGGCTAAAATATCAACAATAAAACTTGATGATATTACGGTGACTACAACAGAGTCATTAATAACAGCTAGTATCAAAAATTTGATTATTGAGCAAAGTCTATTTGCTGAAAATACCACAGATAATTTCCCTCCTTTAGCCCAATTCAAAAACCTAAGTATTAATGATGTAACTGTGTCGCAGCAGGGTCTATTCATCGATACAATTAACCTTTTAGGTTTAACTATTGATACCAACTTAGACAAAGAAAAAAATATTACTGGTTTACCCACTTCACCAAAAGATCAACCACCCGTTGCCGAGCCGATAGCCAAAACAATTAATTCACCTAAAACCATTGAGGGAGAGGCAGGAAGCGAAGAAAAATTATTTTTATTATCACTCAATTCTTTTTCATTTGGTGATACCGCCGGTATTACTTTTATTGATCGCAGCACAAGTCCGTATTACAAAAGATCATTCAACATCACAACGTTTAACGCTGGCTCTTTTGATAACCAAAAACCACAGCAAGAAAGTAATTTCACCTTAACCGGTAACAGTGATAAATACGCTAATTTCAACTTATCTGCCGTTGCTAAACCTTTTAGTAAAAAAGACTATTATAAATTGAATGGTTTCTTCAAAGAGGTCAGTTTGCCTTCATTATCGACTTATATTGCGCAAGCACTTAACTACGAACTTAAAAGCGGTCAGCTTGATGTCGATCTAGATGTAACCATTGATGATAAAAAAATTGCTGGCAAGACCAAGTTATTTTTAAGAGGTGTGGAACTAGGTGCAGCAAACGATCATGAAACAGGCACAGTGAAAAGCCAAACATCGGTACCTTTTAACATTGCCTTAGGGATGTTAAAAGATGGTGATGGCAACGTAGAGCTAGATATTCCGTTGAAAGGTAGCACTGATGATCCTTCTTTTGGCATGAGCGGTTTTATTAATTTACTGGTAAAGAAAGCAACGATGTCTGCTGCTAAAGAATATTTGATCACTACCTTTGTGCCTTACGCCAATGTAGTTAATGTGGCTATGTCTGCGGGTGATTACTTATTAAAAGTTCGTTTTAATGATTTAAACTTTCCAATAAAAGAAACGCAATTAACAGCTCAGCAAAGCCAATTTTTAACTCAATTTTCAGCCCTGATGACAGATAAGCTCGATACACAATTAACCTTGTGTGCTATTGCAACACCAGAAGACATTGATAAACCGTTAGGGACTAAGATTACCGACATAGATGATATAAAACAATTGGCTGAAATCTCTGGACAGCGCCTTGAGGCTTTTAAAGATTATATGGTAAAAGAACACGGCATTGCCTCTTCTAGGCTGTTACTTTGCTCACCAAAAATAGACTCTACTAAGGGTGCTAAACCAAGAATTACCTTTACAGACTAACTATTTTATTCGCGAATAAAAAACGCTGACACGTAATGAGTCAGCGTTTTATTTATCTATTATTTTGGGCGATTATCGAAAGTGCCTTTATTAAACGTTACTCTACCAAAATCAAGTTTACTTTCCTTGAGGAATAAAGCCATTAATTTAACGTTGAAATAACATCATCTAGGCTAATAAAATATATCTTTTAACCCATTAGCAAAAGCGGTGAAACGTTCTTTTAAGGTACGTTTCAGCTTGATATCTAGTGCACCAAATAAAACTAAACCTTCAACATATATTTTTGGTGCATCAATATAATCAGTTGATGGCGCTTTATTGTCAATGCCACCAAAAATACAAAAAGCTTTCGAAACAACTTTAACATTTTCAGGTACGAATATATCAATTCCGCCAAACAAACAAAAAACTTTCACTGTTACTTCACGCTGAGTAAAAATAGCCTCACTAAAGTCAATATCACAACCACCAAAGACACTTATTGATTTGATTTCTTTAGCGACTCGCCATTCACCACTACGGCCACTTCCACTAAAGATATTAATAAGTAAATCACTGTCATCTGTTGGCGTTGAGGAATAATTAAAGCGAAAGTCTTCTTTTTTCTTTTCGATATATTCTTCGTCAACTTTTAAGTCTAAATCAGCAACAAGTGAAACAAGGTCTTCATTAGATTCAAAAGCCATTGCTTGATCTAATCGCCTTTCAAAAGCTTCATGTGAAAGTTCACCGTGACTATAGTTCATCACTAATTGGTCAACCACCTCTTCTCTTACTTTATCGACAGGCCTGTCTGCAATGTTAACGGCCATATTATTATTCCTCTAAACAGCCAAAATATTATTGAAATTAAAGCAATAAACAGACCATTAATAATAGTATTAAATTACAATGCCTTACATATCCACGGTACTAAATAGTAAAATAAAATATTATCATTTAGCATTTTTAACCAATATCCGTATAATTCAACCAACCCATCGAGTAATAATAAGGTTTATTTTTTACAGTCATGGTCAAATTGTGGTGCTAACTCATCATAAGATATATTAAGTCTATTGATCAAATCTAAAGAAGTATTAAGACTACTCGCTAAATATAAATTACGTGTTAAGTAATCGATAGGAAAAATAGGTTCTATCTTGTCCACATATTTTGAATTGCTTTCAATGAGCGATGCAAAATATGTTGATGAGAGAACGATCAATTCAACGCGATCATAGACTAACATTTGCATAAGATTATCAGCATTATAAGAAATAGATAGATTTTTTTTGGGTTCAAAACCTAGCCTTAATAAATACTCAGCTGAAGCTTGTCCTTTTTGTACAGCAATAAGATAATTTTTTGCTTCTGCTAATGAATTAACTTGAATGTCAGGTCTTTTTTTTGAGCGATAAAATGAAAATTCTATTGAACATAATGGTGCTACCCACTGAAATAAAGACTCCCTCTCTTGTGTCCTTAACAGCGAAAATATAAAGATATTGGGTTGCGTTAACGCTAATTGATAAGCTCGTGCCCACGGATATATCTTTACCTGATAATCAATAGACGAATGATGAAAGAGCAATTTTACTTTATCAGCAGAAAGCCCACCAAGATCACCGTTTTCATTGATAACTTGGTAAGGTGGATAAATTTCAGATACAACCTGAATGCTAGGTGGATCCTGTTTGAAGGTTTTCACTTTATTTTCATTAGATGCATAACTATCGACATTAATAAAGATAAGTAAGACAAGTAATTCTTTTTTAAATAATAAAGCCATACAATTAAAAAATCTTCATTCAAAGTTCAACAACTACCTTCACTGGCATGCGCATGGTTTATCACTTTTTAAAAGTTAAGATAAGCCTTGCTCAACAGGTGAGGTTCTTATAGATTCATCCTTATGATATTAATATTAGACGATAATAAATAAAATGTTAGATAAACATTCTCCTGAAGTACAAGAACAAGCAATAAAAATAGCTAAAAGCATACAAAAGCCTAAACAAACGAAGGAGCAAACTAAACTTATTGCCCAAGGTATTGAGAAAGGTATTGCTGAATATAAGAAACAGCAGAGTAAAAAGTCTCGCATGCGTGATAAAGCCAAAAAATCATTACTGAGAGAAAAAATCAATCAAGAAAAAAGCACTGAAGCTTGCCCCCAAGAGACACCATCTAAAAGGGCACTTTACTTACCTTGGTTGCTTTTAGTCATCAGCTGGATTGGTTTTATTTTTTACAGTCAATGATAATAAATAAATTAATTACTTTTATAACCCAAAAGTGTGTATCTCAAGGTACAAGTCAATAGACAATAACGTTACGTTATACTCAATTGCCTTGATTTTAATCAATAAAGCCTTTAGCTGTTGCGGCATACTTTATTTATCATCATTAATGAGAGTCACTTACTATGTCATTATTCGACCAAGATAAGAAAACAGTAAAATGGGAACAATTCTTAAAATCAGGTAATCGCATTTTCATTGGCTCTAATGCCGCTGTACCAAACGCCTTAATCGACGATTTAATTGCCAACAGTGCAAAATTGCATGACATTGAAACGGTTCATATATTAACGCTTTCAGATAATAAGTGGGCAACACCTGAGCACAAAGATTTATTCAAAGTAAATGCGCTATTTATTGGTGGTAAAAATATTCGCGAAGCCATCGCAGAAGGCAGAGCTGACTATACACCGAGCTTTATTTCTGATATCCCCCGTTTATTTCGTGAAAATGTTTTACCACTTGATGCGGCATTAATTATGGTTAGTCCGCCAGATGAATATGGTTATTGTTCACTTGGCGTGAGCGTAGACATAGTGTCGTCAGCAGTAAAATCAGCAAAATATGTTATTGCACAAATCAATTCAAAAATGCCACGAACGAATGGACATAGTTTTGTTCATGTTAATCAAATTCATGCTTGGTTAGAGGCAGATCAAACTCTTCCTGTTTTAGCACAACCGAGTATTGACCGAGTGGCAGAGCAAGTAGGTCAATATGTTTCTATGCTCATTGAAGATGGCTCAACCCTGCAAATAGGTATAGGAAAAATTCCTGAAGCGGTCTTACGCTATTTAGCGAACCATAAAGATTTAGGCATTCATAGTGAGATGATCTCTGATGGCGTAATCGACTTAATACGTTCGGGTGTTATTAACAACCGTAAAAAGACCTTCCACAAAGGAAAAGCTGTGTTAACTTTTTGTATGGGAACGCAGCGACTCTACGATTTTGTTGATGGTAACCCCCATGTTGAATTCTATCCTTCAGAGCATGTTAACTCTCCAGTAAATATTGCTAAAAATGATAATATGGTTTCTATTAATAGCGCTATAGAAGTAGATTTGACTGGTCAGGTCGTTTCAGATTCTATTGGTTATCAATTTTATAGTGGTATTGGTGGTCAAGTCGATTTTGTACGTGGCGCGTCATTGAGTAAAGGTGGTAAACCCATTATTGCGCTGCCCTCGACAACTAAAGATGGAAAAACCTCTCGTATTGTTGCCCATATTACCGAAGGTGGTGGTGTGGTCACTTCTCGCGGTCATGTCTCTTATGTTGTTACTGAATATGGTATTGCTTCATTATTAGGGAAAAGTATCCGTGAACGAGCATTAGAACTTATTCGTATTGCTCATCCAAAATTTCGCGAGCAACTTTTAAAAGATGTCAGGAAAAACTATTGGGTGCCAGAATATCAAGAGAGCTCGCCAACCTCAGTACCTGAATTAGGCGAAATAGAACTCAAAAAATTTACCTTTGAAGACATTAATTATTATTTACGCCCCTTAGCTCCCGCTGACGAACGTCGTTTACAGGAGTTTTTCTATTCGCATACCAAAGAAACCTTGATCATGCGTTATAACCATCATGCCACACAAATGACCCGTGAAAACGCTTGTAAGTTAGTCAGTGTCGACCAACATAAAGATTTAGCCTTGTGCTTTACTCAGCGCACTAATTTAGCTGATGTTATCCATGCCGTTGGTCGCTACTACTTCATCGAAAGTCATAATTGTGGTGAAGTAGCTTTCGTTATCAGCGAGCATAAACGTGGTAAAGGAATGGCAAAAACCTTATTAGATGAAATAATAAAAATTGCTACCTTACGTAAGCTAGACAAGCTCATTGCCTGTGTAAGACGAGATAATGCGCCAATGTTAAAGGTTTTTGAAAAAGCAGGGTTTCTTCGAAAATATTCTGAAGAGATGGACGAACTCAATTTAGAATTACAATTAACAGCATCAACAATAGCAGAAATAGAGGAACAATCATGACAGTAGGTGTAATTGGTCATCATAAATGTAATGGGCACAGTATGGGGGATTATCATCCAGAAAGCCCAAAAAGACTGGGGGCGATTCAAGATCAGTTGATCCGCAGTGGTCTTGAATATGTTATCCGCCAATATGATGCTACACCTATCGACCGAGATCTCATTTCACTTGCTCACGATGACAAGTATATCCAATATATTTTTGATAATGCTCCAAAAACAAGCGATCAAGATGCCATTTTTCGCCTTGATGATGATACCAGCATGAATGCTGATACCTTACCAGCTGCCTTATTATCGGCTGGTGCAGCCATTAATGCCGTTGATTTAGTGATGGATAAAACCTTAACTGCCGCTTTTTGTGCTACGCGCCCTCCTGGGCATCATGCTGAATATGATAAAGGTATGGGGTTTTGTTTTTTTAATAATATTGCTATCGCAGCCGCTTACGCAAAGAAAAAATATAAACTAGAACGTGTCGCGATCGTAGATTTTGACGTACATCATGGTAATGGCACCGAAGATATTATTAAAAGAGCCACCGCTAATGGCAAAGAACAAGGTTACTTATTTTGTTCAAGCTACCAGTACCCTTTTTATCCTTTTGAAATGCAAGAAAGTGATACGCCACCTATTATCAACACCCCCTTACCTGCCACTTGCAAAGGCCCTGAGTTTAGAGCAGCAATATGTAAGCATTGGTTGCCAGCTTTAGAGAAATTTAAACCACAAATTATTTTCATTTCTGCTGGTTTTGACGCTCATATCGAAGATGAAATGTCGCAAATTAGCCTGACTGAGTGTGATTACCGTTGGGTAACGGATGAACTTAAGACCATTGCTGATAAGTACAGCGAAGGTCGAATAATATCAATGCTTGAAGGAGGCTATGCTTTAAGTGCTTTAGGACGAAGTGTCGTTGAACATATGAAAGGTTTAATCAGTAATCAGTAATCAGTAATCAGTAATCAAGCATGTAGCTGAATGTTTTTAAACATCAGCTACATTAAACTAACCACAGAAAACATATTAATGGGCTTTTTTAAGTGACTTTACTAATGTTACGACTAATAACACTAAGCCTCCGGCAATAATACCTATGATACCTTCGGTTAATATCGGTACTATAATTTCAGCGATCGCCCCAAAAGTGTTCGCCAGAAATTCAACCATATGATGTACCTGCTTATGCAACCATGAAAAACTATGGACCAAAATACCACCACCTACAAGAACATTGCAATAGTACCAACCACTGTCAGCGTTTTCATTAATGCCGGGGCAAAAATAAGTAAACCGCGCCCTAAAGCTCGTTGAATGGCATTAAAGCGCCCCGAAACAGACTTTATTAATAAGTATAAGCCTAAGTCGTCAAGTTTAACGATAGCGGCAACAAGCCCATAAACACCAAAGGTTATTGCTAGGGCAAGTCCAGAAACGACCGAAACTTGAACTTCAAAGGCAGCCTCTTGAACTGTGCCTAAAGCAATAACAACAATTTCTGCTGATAATATAAAATCAGTGCGCATGGCACCTTTAATTTTTTCTCTTCAAAGGCGACTAAATCTACGTTTTCATCGGCTAAAGCTAACAACTTTTTTTGATGTGCCCCTTTTTGATCTTGAGATGAATTATCATTATGTTGGAAGAATTTATGGAAGACCTTTTCAAAACCTTCAAAGCATAAAAACAGCCCGCCAATAACAGGCAAGAGAGTAATTAAGGGCGGCACAAAAGCACTAATAACTAAAGCGGTAGGCACAATGATAAGTTTGTTTAACAGCGACCCTTTAGCAACAGCCCAAACTACCGGTAATTCACGTTCAGCTTTAACTCATGAGACCTGCTCAGCATTCAGTGCTAAATCATCCCCTAATACGCCAGCTGTTTTCTTTGCTGCGACTTTTGATAAGATAGCGACATCATCAAGTACTGTTGCAATATCATCGAGTAAGGTTAATAAACTTGATCCGGCCAATGGTTTCTCCCTGTTTACGCTGCCAGTTATAGACATCATCGTTATTTACCATCCACAATGGAAGGTCTAGATTTGTCGGCAGCTAAAATAACGTGCAACAAGCACTATTGCAGCAAAGACTAGGATGCCTAAAGCTGTTATGAACATTTTCCTGAACATAAAAAAGGCTGCTCATAGCAACCTTTGTTAAGATAATAAACTAATTAGATTACATTTATTCCACAGGTAAAAATGCATCTGATTGCTCAACTTCATATTTTTTATGTAATTTTGCAGCTAAGACACCTTTGCGGTGAGCGAGGGCTGCTTCCATCTTTTTAGCAGCACTTGCAATAGCAGCGTACAACTCTTTTCCTGATGCCGTTACGGAGATCTCATTACCTTCATAGTGAGTAGAAACTTCTAATTTTTGTTGATGAGGCTCGACGGTAATAATTGCGCTAATAGAAGTGAGACTTGGGTAATGCTTAGCAACTTTTTTAAACTTGTCCTCAATTGACTGCTGGATACCTTCAGTAATTTCAACATGGTGACCGGAAATATTTATTTTCATAATGTTACCTTTTACTAAGAGAAAATTGTCTTCACTTAATATACTCAGGGTTATCTCGGTAAAACACAATGGTAATTTTGTAAAAAAATGAAAAAAATTGTAACCACGTTGAAATATAGATAAATTATTTCTTAAGCATTGATTTCAAGTCAGCAAATGGATTATAGGTTGCCGTATCTTGATTAGTATCACCGGCAATAACTTCTGTTTTATATTTAGCGTGATCTGTATATTTAGCGTGCTCGTTATCGTGACAGTAAATACATAACAGTTCCCAATTACTTCCATCATTTGGATTATTAGTATGGTCGTGATCAACATGATGCACAGTTAACTCCATAAGGTTTGAATAAACAAACTCACGAGCACAGCGGCCACAGACCCAAGGAAATAATTTGAGGGCACGGTCACGATAACCCTTTTCTTTGGCTTTGTAATTGAGGCTTGCGCCTAAGGTATCAGAGGACATAATTAAGCAATATGAAAGTAAACATAAACCATTGTAAAATGCTGCTTAAATATGTTCAATGTCTATTTCAATTCAATTCAATTCAATCAACATAACGCTTCAAAGGCTTAACGCATTTAAATGACTTCAATCTTATATTCAATATCCTGCATCATATGTCCATGTACCGAATTATCATGATGGTACTGGGCATTAAACTTTAACGTATGAACACCTTTAGCTAAGGGGCGCAACATTAACCAATAGCCATCAGTAGCAGAAGGATAAACTTTTTCTGTTGCTTGTGTTTTCGCAAGTAATGCGTGTAAATCAAAACACTCTTTTGATTTTATTCGATTATTACGGATATTGGGAATAGATTGGCCATCAAGTTCAGCATAAACAAAATATAACTCTCCATTGTTTAATGCCGCTTCTTGTTTTACTTCATCACAGGTTTTACTGACATTTTGTTCTGGCCAATACGCCATATTAATAATAGGAAAGAAGATATGTTTACCATAAGGAATAATGCAATGCCGCTTTATTTTCGAGGTGCCATAACCACCGGCTAAAAACCAAACATTCCCTTTTTGATTAACACCGCAAAACTCTCCAGTACTATCACGCACCGGAGAGCTTCTATCACTCATTGTTTGGGTCCATTGCCACCAAGTATTCGCATATTGATCAAGTGATTTACCGGCAATGCTTTCATTAACGCCAACAACTATCGGTTGATAATTATTAGCTAAGCCACTGAAGGTGAAAAAACTATAAATAAAACAAATAAAACTTAATGTTTTAATACACATATCAATTCCTTTTTAAATGTAAAACCAGTCACAACTCCACAGTATTGTTTTTAACATTGTTGACACTACTATTACAAGATAATTGCAGTGAAATAGTCATGCTATTGAAATACTTTTTCAGCCCAGCGCGCTAAGCCGACGGTTACACTGCCAAAGTGATCGCCAGCAATCACCGGCGTATTTGGCATTTGCTCACGTAAAAATTGGTTTAACACCGGTGACTTTGCTGAGCCTCCAGTAACAAAAATCACATCAGGTTGGCAATTAGCTTGCACCACACATTCATTCATCAATTGAGCAATTTGCTTCAATTGTGAAGAGCTTGCTTTCAACATCAAGGCACGATTAACTTCTACTTTTAAATTATCAGCTAATTCATCTAGGTATATTGGCTGAGAGTCTTGTTCGGTTAAGCCTATTTTTGCTTGCTCTGCACCATTAACAATAAGGTGACTTAATTTTTGCTGGTGAACCTTTAACAAACGTGAGAATACCTCAGGGTGTTTAGCATCGCGTTGCAGCGTTTGCAAATAACGATAATTGGCTTGACTGTAAAAATTAGTTTGCTCGCTAATATTATTAATGGCCACAGCTTGATTAAAACTATTAACAGGCATAGGTTTACCCGTTTTTAACGTATCATTCATCCCTAGGCTTGGCATTATTCCCTTGAGCGCTAATTGAATATCGAAATCATTACCGCCAATACGAACACCGGTGTGCGCAAGCAAATGTTGCTCTCTTGAAGTACTGCTTTTAAATTGTGGTCCCATCAATAACATTGAACAATCAGTAGTACCACCACCTATATCAACAACCAAAACTTTCGTTTCTTCTTGCAAACTTGCTTCATATTCAAAACCAGCGGCAACTGGCTCATATTGAAATTCTACACTCTTATAACCGACGCGTTTAGCTGCATTAGTTAATATCGTTAGCGCTTGACGATTACTTTCTTCACCTTTTAAGCCTTGAAAGTTAATCGGTCTGCCAATAACAGTCTGCGTTATTTCTTTTTGCTGGTTTTCTTCAGCCAATGTTTTTATGTTGCTCATCATTGCAGCAACAATATCTTCGAATAAGTTAATTTGGCTATCAACCAAACCACTCGCCCCTAAAAAGGATTTTGGTGACTTAATGTAATAGCCTTCTTCAGGATCTTCTAGGTATAGGTTCAGCGCCGTTTGGCCAAACGATAATTCACTAGGGATGCCATCGAGCTTTAGCTCTCGTAATACATTCTGACCCCTTTGTAATGGACCAACCCGTTGTTGTTTGAACAGGAGCTGTTGCTCTTCACTTAATTGTTGACATAACCAATGAGAAATAATGTCTCGACTTGGTGCGTATAGTGTTGAAGGAATATACTTACCATGTTCGCCTAAAGATAATATCTTCGGCTGGCCACTTTCCATTACTGCGACAGCACAATTTGAAGTACCGTAATCAAAACCTATCATTGTTTATTTATACCACTGAGTCTAAAAGGGGTCGCGTAGCATACTGGGCAAGTGAGTAATTTTCAACTCATTAATAAATTTCAGTGATGTAATCGGTTTACTAACGCGGGTATTTACATTTTATTCAGTTGGTACCAATGACATTAAATAATAGTCTTCAGTGCAATTAAAAATAACTTTATTTATCTAAGACTTTTGTTTTAAAACGCCTTAGTTAATTAACTGTCTCTTTTGAACATGATTATTACGACTATCAAAATATATTTTTCTTAGTGGATATAAATGTGCCACACCGTATGTTTTACCCACTAAGTCCTACGCATTAGGTTGCTCATTTGCAAAATGCGCTACTTAATAAAAAAATGAGCTTAATAATAGTACATTGACTTTTTAAAGGTTTCACTGGGGTATTGTCATATAATAAAATGGCTATTAGTTCACTAACTTGCTGATATTTATTTACCCTCGAAAATTTTTAAACGAGAGAATAAAGTGATCATACTCCAAATTTTTGTTTTAGATCATGTGAATACAGACGCTTCTTGTTATAATGCCTTTAAGATTTATGACTCTATTTAATAAGGAAATAAAATGCCTATCTCACGTTCTCGTAATAGTCAGCATAAAGTATACATTCCGTCATCTGCGCGTACTAATCACTACTTGTTAGTTAAATTCCCACTGACTGACGAGTTAATCAGTCTTAACAATCAATTAATTGATCGAACTAGTGAGCAGCCCTACCAGCGTCTATATCAACATTTAGCTGATAGTTTCTTTGACGTGAATAATAAATTAGACATAGAAAGTGGACAATTTATTGCTAACGGAAAATTTGCTCGTATCCGTTATAGCCCAGAAAAATTAACCGTACAAACTGATGAAGAAATTCTTTTTTTGTACAGTCCGCGCAACCATTACAGCCAAAACACTTACATTAATGGCAAAAAGCGCGTGCGAGTTATTACACTGGTATTTTTAGCTAATGGTGACGATGTTCGCCAAACCTCAGCAGAGTTTCATAAGAATGTTGTGCTCGCTTTAAATGAGTTTATTGACGTTAACCACATTAATAAATCAACAGTAAGAGTCTGTGATCACCAACATTTTACTTATGATTTATTCTCTAAAGATAAAGGCGTTACGGGTACACAAACCCATAAATTACGTACTTTAAAAAATCGCTATGCCGCTGATGATATTAGCTTGCCAGACAAAAGAGATGTACTTACTTATGTAGTGGCTGATTTACCTATTAACCGCCGCATCAAAGAACTACTTAATATTGATAAATCAAAAGAGCAACCTTATCAACCACTCTATGATTTAATCAGCCATGCTTTTATTGAGTCGGCTAATAAGCAACATTTATTCGAAGGTGCTATTTTAGCCAATGGTTTAATACCTATCGTCAGAAGTCGTTTGGAAGAAAAGCATAAAGCTGCAGGTGAGTTACAAAAATTAAGCTTCAACCCATTTGAACCTAATAATAACTTCACCTTACATTTTGCTGGCGATTGCTTAGTTGATTCCATACAATTTGTTATCATAGCAACAGAAGATCATAAAACGAGTCAAGGCTATGGTAAATTCCTTAATTTAGCTGAACAAGCACTGCGTTCAACTGCTGAAAAACTAGGCTATGTTAATTCGAAAGAAGAATTAGTCATCCGTTTACACCAGCACCTAGGTTATGACCTTTAAACCATTCAAGTAAAGATGATGCTATTGACGTTTGTCGTATAACCTTTATATACGACAAACTTATCATTTATTATCATGTGGCATGGCTATAAAGGAAATGTTAAAATGTTAGGGATATTTATTTGTAGAGAAAATTCGTGCCATTAAAACAAAACCTTCATCCAAGCAACCGCCATAACAACGGTTATGATTTTTTAGCACTGTGCCAGTCGTTACCGACATTAAAACCCTTTGTTCATACCAATAAATATCAGAACTTATCTATTGATTTTGCCAATGCAAAGGCGGTAAAAGCACTTAATCAGGCATTATTGAAATATCACTATCAAGTAAATCAATGGGATATACCTACGGGGTATTTATGTCCACCTATCCCTGGCAGAGTCGACTATATTCATTATCTTGCTGATTTATTAGTAATATCACTCCCTGCAACTTCAACCTTAAAGGAAAGCAAAGTATCCGTGCTTGATATAGGCGCCGGGGCAAGTTGCATTTATGCTATTTTAGGTCAACGTGAATATCAATGGCAGTTTACTTGCACCGATATAGATCCGACGTCCATTAAAGTTGCCAAGCAAATAATCTCTGCTGACAAGTCGTTTAAAAAATCGATTACTTGTCGCTTACAGCCGAATTCATCACAAATATTTAATGGCATCATTGAAGAAGATGATCGCTTTGAATTAACCATGTGTAACCCTCCTTTTCATCGTTCATTGGCTGAGGCAACAAAAGGCTCAGCTCGGAAAGTCAAAAATTTAGCGGCAAATAAAAAAACGTTAACACCTTCCCTAACAACCAGCCCCAGTGTTTCGTTAAATTTTGGCGGTCAAAATGCGGAATTATGGTGCGAAGGTGGCGAGCTTGCCTTTATTAATCAGATGATAAAAGAAAGTAAATCTATCCAAAAACAAGTGCTATGGTTTACCTGCTTAGTGTCAAAAAAAGACCACATTAGCCAACTAAAGCAGACGCTTAATAAGTCGAAAGCCAAACAAATAAAAGTTGTAGATATGGCGCAAGGACAAAAAATCAGTCGTTTTATTGCTTGGAGTTTTCTCGATGAAAGCCAGCAAAAAAATTGGTTTAATTTGGTTTGATTTGGTTTAATTTGGTTTAAGCATGCAGATGAGAAACATTAGTCAACGATTGCAAAAAATAGATAATATGGTCAGTACTCACTATCAAAGCATTTGGGATTGTTGCTGTGATCATGGTTTACTGGGACTAACATTATTAAAGCGCCAAACAGCTGACACTGTGCATTTTGTCGATATTGTTCCCTCATTAACCACGCATCTTGAATCATTATTACAAAAGCACTTTAGTGCAGACGACTATATCCAAGCTTGGCAGGTCCATTGTATTGATGTCGCAAAGCTACCGTTGGCAATACAAGATAAACAGTTAGTTATTATTGCTGGCGTTGGTGGAGAGCTACTCATTAGTTTTATTGAAAGTATCATCACTAATTTTCAGCAAAACTCGCTCGTTCCCCCAACAAGCGAAATAGAGTTTATCGTTTGCCCCGTGCATTACAACTACCCTGTAAGACAAACCCTAATAGCTCATAATTTTATTTTACTGGATGAATGTATCGTTACTGAAAACAAACGTTGCTATGAAATTATCCATGTCAAAAAACAGTTTGGTGCATCTGCCGACATTGATAACACTTTAAATAAAATATCACCTACCGGTGATAAAATGTGGGATTTGTCGATTAAATCACATCAACAATATTTAGCGAAAACCATTGGCCATTATAAGCGTATGTTACTGGCCGCAAAAGATAATGAGAAACAAACGATTAACCGTATTATTGAACAATACTCTTCCCTTACAACCTAGCTAAGAAAACCTTAAAAAAATCTGGATTAATTTGTATTACATCTAAGTTTATTCGTTAAAAATCAAGTAACTAAGCCACTTAAATAAACGAAAAATAGCAACAAAAAAGGCCTGCATAAGCAGACCTTTAATCATTATACCGCTCATTTATAAAAATTAAACGGTACCTTTTTCCATTTGGTTAAGCTCAATAGATTTAAACAAAGCGGTAAAATTGCCTTCTCCAAAACCTTGGTCGTCAACACGCTGAATCATTTCGATAAAGATTGGACCAAAAATATTTTTAGTGAAAATTTGTAATAAATACGAGTTTTCTTTTTGGCTATCGACAAGAATTTGATGATCTTGAATGCGTTTATGATCTTCTTTAACCCAAGGAATGCGTTTAAATACGTCATCATAATACTCAGGGACGATATCAAGGGTATCAATAATATTTTTATCTAACTTGTCTAAAGAGCCAACTAAGTCATCACTGATAAAGGCTAAGTGTTGAACACCAGGACCGTTATACTCATCTAAGTACTCATCGATTTGGTTATTCTTCTTACCCTTACCTTCATTAATTGGTAAGCAGAAAGTGCCACAAGGCGATGCTAACGCGTATGAAATTAGTGCAGTTTTCTCACCTTTAATATCAAAGTAGCGCACATCGGTAAAGCCAAAAATATCTTTATAGAAATTAGCCCAATGCTCCATCGTACCTTGATGAACATTGTTCGTTAAATGATCAACACGTAAAAAACCTTTATCTTCGTTAATAACCGGAGCGTCAATCGCTTCAAAGTCATCTTCGTAGATAGAACCCGGATTAGTCGTTGACGCTGCAAATTTCTCAATAAAATAAATTAAACTGTCACCAATACCAAAAATAGCGGGATAAGGTAATTTGTTGTCTTCATTAGCCGCAGATTTAGCACCACGCTTAATCGCTTCTTCAAAAGCAAAATCAGCATTGTCTACACGCCAGCCCATAGAGCAAATAGCAGGACCATGGCTTTTAGCAAATTCTTTTGAAAAACCTGCTTTTTCATTATTTAATAAAAAATGAATATCATTTTGATTAAAGTAATCGATATCACGACCTTTAAACTTTTTTGTTTTTGAAAAACCAAAACCATAAAAAGCGTTTTCCATAAAATCTGAATCGGGTGTCGCATATTCAGTGAATTCAATACCACGAAGGTTAAGTGGATTTTTTACATCAGTCATGTTTATCTCTCTTAAAGAATCAATAGCTGCATTATTGCTAGGTTTTCAATGAAGAGATAGCGCAAAGCAAATCTAATAAAGCAACGCAGCGTAACAGAAAATGTACGTGCTATCTGTGCGGAATGTATTCGACGTCAAGACAAGCCATATAGTGCTTAGCCAATAGCTGTTCAGTTATGTTTACATGACTAATTAACGCTAAAGTATTCATGCTTTTTGGCAAATTACGGGCATAAAAAAAGGTACGATATACGTACCTTTTTATTATTTATTTATCGACTAGCTAGGACGATTAGAACGCTCTTGACGTTTACGAGGACGATCAGTTGTTGGTGTTGATTCAACCGTCTTAACATCTGAAACCGTAATTTCTAATGATTGACGACGAATTTTAACACGCTTTAATTGCTCAAATGACTTCTCTGGCATACCTTTTGGTAACTGAACATAAGTATGTTTATCATGTAAGTTAATGGCACCGATGTAGCTACTATCTAACGAAATTTCATTAGCGATTGCGCCAACGATATCACCAGGACGTGCACCATGCTCTTTACCTACTTCTAAACGGTATGTCTGCCAATCAACGTCGGTACGGTTAACTTTAACTTTACGAGGAGCACGTTCGCCACCACGCTCAGCGCCACGTTCACCACCACGTTCATTTCTGCCGCCACGACTTTCGTTACGACCACCACGCTCACTTCTAGAATCACGGTCACTACGTTCACGCGTTTCACGACGAGGCTTAGGATCTTCTTTTGGTTGTAATGGCTGGTTTAATTGTTTTTGGAACAATAAAGCTGCAGCTAAATCAGTCATAGAAAGCTCTGATTCATTGGCCATTGCTTCAACAATTTCACGCATGTTTACTAAATCTTTATCTGCAACAATTTGCACCATTTCAACACGTGTACGTTCAATACGTTTTTTACCAATTTCTTCAATATTTGGTAATTCATAAGTGTTAATAACACCTGAAGTTAAACGTTCGTAATGACGTAGAGAGTGCATTTCGCGAGGACGAACAAATGCAATTGACATACCTTCACGACCGGCACGACCTGTTCGACCGATACGGTGAACATAAGCTTCATTGTCGCCTGGTAAATCATAGTTAACCACTAATGAAATACGTGGAATATCTAAACCACGAGCAACAACATCAGTTGCCACTAATATAGATGACTTACCTGATTTCATTTGTTCGATACAACGTTCACGTTGTGCTTGGTTCATGTCGCCGTTTAAAGCTAATGCTGGGTAACCAGCTCGCTCTAGTTGTTCTGCAACTTCTACCGTGTCGCTACGAGTACGTACGAAAACTATCATCGCATCGTAATCAACGATTTCAGCTATACGCTCTAAAGCGGTAATTTTACGAATGCCACTAACTTTCCAAGCAAATTGAGAAATATTTGCTTTTGACTGTTTAACAGCAGCAATTTTAATATGTTCTGGATCTTTTAAGAAACGGTTAGCAATTTTACGAATTGCTGGTGGCATAGTTGCAGAGAACAAAGCCATTTGCGTCGTTTCTGGTAAATGGTCAAGTATCCACTGAATGTCTTCAAGGAAACCCATGTTAAGCATTTCATCAGCTTCATCAAGTACACAAAAAGATAAGTTACCTAGTTTTAGACTCTTACGACGTAAGTGATCCATTAAACGACCAGGTGTGCCAACAACAACTTGAGCGCCACGCTCTAATTGTTGAAATTGTGGCTGGTATGATTGACCACCGTATAAAGTAGCAACCAATAAACCTTTCATATTTTTACCGAAGCTTTCAATTGCTTCAGCAACTTGCATCGCTAATTCACGTGTTGGTGCTAACACCATTAACTGTGGCTTTTTCAATGAAACATCAATTTTAGCCAATGCAGGTAAACCAAAGGCAGCAGTTTTACCTGTACCTGTTTGTGCTTCACCTAAAACATCTTTACCCGCTAATAATGGCGGAATAGTTTTTGCTTGAATATCAGTTGAGTTTTCGAAACCGATAGATTTTACAGCAGATAATAAAGTTTCAGGCAAGCCTAAAGAGTCAAAGCTCACAGGAGCATCGTTAGAAGTAGTCATAAATTTTGTCTTCTCTTGTGGCGGAATAGGTTAAAAGTAACCAAAACATTCCGCGTTATATACGAGGAAACCACCAGGAAGACTTAAGGCACGTTCACTAAAGAACATAGGGCTAATAAAGAATATTAGCTAAGAAGTCTATTGGGCGGAAAACCCCACTCATTTCGTATAACCAGTGTGAAAGAAAATATTCAAGTCAGAATCACTGTTATCGAGGCGCGCATTATACTGACATTTATTTATTATTCAAGGTATATAAATCATTTTGTTCAAAAAACAATCAGAAAAATGTATTTAATACCAATAAAGATAAATAACAGCGGTAATGAGATTGGCCGTGAAAAAGAAATGGCTGGGGTTAAATTACAAATACTGACAAGTAATCCTCTGTGGCCTGAGCTATATCGGTCATTTTATCTAGACATTGATATAAAAAAGGCCAGACGCTTATATATGCCTGACCTATATTAAAATCATTTAAACGTAGATAATATTTTAATTACTCGTCAGCACCCGTTAACAAATCAGAAAAAAGTGAAAGTTTATTTAAAACTAAACCATGAATAGATTTTCTTGGGTAGCGCCCCGTTCGACTAATTTCTCCAGCGGGTTCATTCATCAGCAACTCTAATGCTTGATCAATGTCTTCAACAGCGTGAATGGCAAATTGGTTGTTTTTAACCGCTTCAATAACATCGTCCGCTAACATCAGATTATTAACATTGGTGCGCGGAATAATAACCCCTTGTTTTCCCGTTAAGCCTTCGTCCTTACATAAACGATAAAAACCTTCAATTTTTTCATTTACGCCACCAATTGATTGCACACCTCCGTGCTGGTTAATCGAACCAGTAATGGCAAAGCCTTGTTTAATTGGCAGTAAAGAAATAGCAGAAATAAGCGCACAAAGTTCCGCCATAGACGCACTGTCACCATCAATATGTCCGTAAGACTGTTCTATTGCAAGGTTAGCAGAAATTGACACTGGAAAACCTTGCCCGTATTTATGTCCTAAATACCCGGTTAATAACAGCACGCCTTTGGAGTGAATAGACTTACCTAAGTCTACTTCTCTTTCTATATCAGTGACACCTTCACTTCCCGCATAAACGGTTGCTGTAATCCGCGCAGGCGTTCCAAAAACACTGTCTCCTATTTCTAAGACAGTTAAACCATTGACTTTACCGATATGGTGCCCTTGGGTGTCAATCAATACTTGTTTTTCTTTTATTTCGCCTAACCATGACTCACTCATTCGGCCAGTTCTTCGCTGTTTAGCTGCAAGCGCTAAAGCAACATGGCTGGCAGTTAAATGACCTTTGTTGTCTGTTTTTTTCCACAAATAAAAAGCTTCATCAAGTAAGTCGTTTACTTGAACAATATTAGCCGAAATCTTATGTTGATGCTCTGCACGTCTCAATGCATAGCGCACTAGCTCTAATACAGCTTCATTACTGACATGTGGATAGCTGTATTTATGTGCACGCTGGCGAATCAAATGAGCGTAATCATTAAGATTTTCTTCGTTACTTTCAAGATACTGATCAAAGTCTGCTAAGACCCTAAATAATTCGGTGAACTCTTGATCATAGTCTTGCAACATGTAATAAATTTCGGGGTCACCAAGCAATATCACTTTAACGTTTAATGGAATTTTTTCAGGTTGTAAGCTAAATGAGCCCGGTTGACTATATTCGGAGTAAGGATTTTCAATGGTAATTTCTTGTGATTTAAGCGCTAATTTTAAACGTGCCCAGACAAGGGGTTGATTGAGTAACTTGTCTGCCTCTAAAATTAAATAACCGCCATTAGCCTTATGTAATGCTCCAGGTCTAATTAATCGATAACTGGTATAGGTGCTTCCTTGAAAGCTCGCGAAATCAACATGGCCAAATAAGTTTTGAAAGGTTGGGTTTTGCTCATAAATAACAGGAGCGCCAGCATCAGGTTTTTGAGAAACGAGTAAATTAGGTAAAAATTGTTCAACCATAAGTTTACGCGCATCTTTATCGTTTCTGTTCTCAACACTTTCATCAACAAGAATTTCTAAAACAGTATCGACTACATGGGTTTTTACTTTTGACAAGTACTTTAACACACCAATATTACTGGAAAACTCATGTTCTAATTCTTCTAGAAACGGCCTAATAGCTTGTTCTGCTGTCTCATTTTTTAATTTACGTAATTTATCCGATGAGATGCGTTTCCATTGTGGTAATTCAATCAATTTTTCAGAGAGGAAATTTTCTAATTTATCTAGCAACAGATAAAAGTCAGCACGTTTACCTTCATCTAAACCGGCAAATTCTTTATCATTTAAAGGTTTTCCCTCAACCAGCGGTGAAAAACCAATCTCTCCATTTTCTTCAAATAATAAAACATTATCTTTTAAAGCACTTTCTTCGACTTCAGCGATGGCTTGATCATATTTTTTATTAAATGCGCGATCAACCGCCGACTTTTGTCGTTGATAACTTGGGTTATCAAAAATCTCAGGAAACACGTCTAATAATTCATCAATAAAAGTATTGATACGTGCCAATAATTGTTTACCATCTCCGGGACTTAAATAGAGGTTGTGCGGTGCATGAACATCATCAAAATTATTGATATAACACCACTCATAAGGCGTTTCTTGATTGCCAGCGGTTGTTGCTAACATTTGCTTAATTAAGGTTTGTCTGCCCGTACCATGCTCTCCCATAGCAAAAACATTAAAACCAGGAGCTTCCATAGACAAACCAAATTCAAGCGCCTCTTTAGCGCGAGCATGACCGATAATAATTTGCTCTACATCAGGAGTGACTTCAGCATTAGAAAACTGCTCAGCAGATAATTGAGCAGTTAATTTTTCAACAGGTAACCGAGTAATTGAAGAAGTTAACTTAACGGATGAAGGCATACAATATCTCACTGATAACGCTTAAAAAAAAAGCGTATAATAATTAATAAATTTAATAATGCCAGTGTACCCTCATTTTAAATAATTAGTAAATTTTAGTGGCGTCCCAGCTTCGTTTTAAGGAGCAAAGGGTAACCTTATAAAAGAACTACCGCCGCAATTAAAACAATCAGCAACATCCGCCGCATGACTGTATGTTATTTTTTCTTGGCAATGCTGGCACTCTAACAAACCAAAACCAATAAAGTCGCCCGTTTCATATAGACCACGATGCTTAATATCTTCATCAAGCTCTGACCACTCCACTTGTGACTTATCAGTAATCGCTTGCATATTTTTCCAGAAAGACTCATTGAGTAAGCCTAAATAGAGGGAATGTTTGGCTTGTGCTTCATTTTGAATAATAAATTCGTTGATATCAAAACGTAAATTATCAACAAACTGCTTAACTTTCTCTTCAGGTAGTTTTTCTGCCGCTTGCAAGTAAAGCTTACTTTGCTCTACTTTGTTAACAATATCAGTTATCTCATGCTGGTTAACATCTTCAGCCCATGTAACTAAAGCTTGATAAAGCTCTTGAAAAACACTATTTTTTGATTTCATAACACATTCCTTGACGACTTATAGATTAAGTATAGCTAGTCATAGCTTTATAGAAAAAACAAATCAAATAAACTTCTAAAAACTATAACATATCCTTCCTTTACTTCAATATGCTCAAAACAGTATCTTGATGTGAGACAGGTATATAAGGTATTCTATCGCCATTATTTTTATGCGTTCATAATCGCGGTCAATTTACTATTGATTGGCTAATGAACACCACATTCTAAAGTGTTTGAGAAATCTTTAATGGAATCCATTTACAATCCCCAAGCTATCGAAGCGCAAGTTCAAAAATTTTGGACTGATAACAATACCTTTAAAGCCGAAGAAAAGCCCGGTCAAGAAAAATATTACTGTCTTGCTATGTTCCCTTATCCAAGTGGACGTTTACATATGGGGCATGTGCGTAATTATAGTTTAGGTGATGTTATCTCTCGCTATCAGCGCCTGCAAGGCAAAAATGTTATGCAACCTATGGGTTGGGACGCATTTGGTTTACCTGCAGAAAATGCGGCAATTAAAAACAAAACAGCGCCAGCTAAATGGACCTATGAAAATATTGATTACATGCGTAACCAATTACAATCACTGGGTTTTGCTTACGACTGGAGCCGTGAATTAGCGACGTGTAAAAAAGACTATTACAAATGGGAACAATGGTTCTTTACGCAACTTTACGAAAAAGGTTTAGTTTATAAGAAAAATGCTACGGTCAACTGGGATCCCGTTGATCAAACAGTATTGGCAAACGAGCAGGTTATTGACGGACGCGGTTGGCGTTCAGGCGCACCGGTTGAACGTAAAGAAATTCCACAGTGGTTTATTAAAATTACTGATTACGCTGAAGAGTTACTTACAGATTTAGACCAACTTACCGAATGGCCAGAACAAGTTAAGACCATGCAACGTAATTGGATTGGCCGCAGCGAAGGTATTGAAATGACCTTCCAAGTTGCAGATTCAAATGAAAGCTTTGACATCTATACTACACGTCCAGATACACTCATGGGAGTTACTTACGTAGCACTTGCTGCGCAGCATCCACTGGCTTTAGCTGCAGCAAAAAACAACCCAGCTTTGAGTGACTTTATTACAGAATGTAAAACCAATAAATCTACCGAAGCCGATATGGCAACGATGGAGAAAAAAGGTGCCGATACCGGTCTTAAAGCGATTCACCCACTAACGGGTAACATCGTTCCAGTATGGGCAGCAAACTTTGTCTTAATGGATTACGGTTCAGGTGCAGTAATGTCTGTTCCTGGCCACGATCAACGTGACTTCGAATTTGCCACTAAATACAGCTTGGACATTACCCAAGTTATTGCTGGTAGCAAAGACGACGATTTCAGTAAAGCAGCAATTACTGAAAAGGGTTTGTTAATTAATTCAGGTGAATACGACGGTTTAGGCTTTGAAGCGGCCTTTAAAGCGATATCAGAAAGATTAATCAGTGAAAACAAAGGATCTGTAAAAGTTAACTACCGTTTGCGTGACTGGGGTGTTTCTCGTCAGCGTTATTGGGGTACTCCCATTCCTATGATGCACCTAGCAAATGGTGAATCTGTCGCTGTACCTCTTGACCAGTTACCCGTTGAGTTGCCTGAAGATGTTATCATGAATGGCGTTACATCACCGATTAAAGACAATCCTGAGTGGGCAAAAACCACTTATAACGGTGAAGAAGCATTCCGTGAAACTGATACTTTTGATACGTTCATGGAATCCTCTTGGTATTACGCACGTTACTGTTCACCGAACGATGATACCCAAATGATTGATCCCGCTAAGGCAAATTATTGGCTACCTGTTGATCAATACATCGGCGGGATTGAGCATGCTATTTTGCATTTACTTTACGCGCGTTTTTTTCACAAGTTATTGCGTGACGCCGGTTTAGTAAACTGTGATGAACCGTTTAAAAAGTTATTATGTCAGGGCATGGTATTAGCAGATACCTATTACCGCGAGGCAGATAATGGTGGTCAAGATTGGATTTCACCAACAGATGTAGACGTTGAGCGTGATGAAAAAGGACAAGTTACTTCGGCTGTTAGCAAGCTTGACGGCAAACCAGTTATTTCTGCTGGTATGAGTAAAATGTCAAAGTCAAAAAATAACGGCATCGACCCACAAGAAGTTATAAGCAAATATGGCGCAGATACTGTACGTTTATTTATTATGTTTACTTCACCACCAGAGCAAACCCTTGAATGGTCTGATTCAGGTGTTGAAGGCGCACACCGTTTCTTAAAGCGTGTTTGGAAACTCGCCTTTGATTTTAGCGAACAAGTCAAAGAACATGGCGAAGTGGCACTACTGAGCACATTAACTTTAAATGCAGCGCAGAAAACATTACGCCGCGAGTTGCACAAAACTATAGCAAAAGTCAGTGATGATATTGGCCGAAGAAACACCTTTAATACCGCTATAGCTTCAATTATGGAATTAATGAACCATTTATCGAAAGCAAATTTGGTTAGTGTTGAAGACAGAGCGGTTATGCAAGAAGCCGTTCGCGCTGTCATTATAATGTTGACGCCAATTACACCACATATGTGTCATGAGATTTGGAAAACATTAGGCGGTGCGAATAACAATAATGCCTCGATTGAAGAAGCATCTTGGCCTATCGTTGATGAGAGTGCTTTGGTTGAAGACGAGAAGTTAATTATCGTACAAGTTAACGGTAAGGTACGTGCTAAAATTACTGTTTCAGCTAACGCCAGCAAAGAAGAAGTTGAAGCCTTAGGTTTAAGTGATGAAACAGTGGTCCGCTTTATTGATGATAAGACAATTCGTAAAGTTATCTATATACCGGGTAAACTTTTAAACATTGTTGCTAACTAATCGCGAAAGAGTCCTACAAGGTAATAAGAATGAGCCATATGCACAAAAAAAAGACAAAACACCAAACACGGGTAGCCACGGCTACTTTGGTGTTACTCACCTTGTTTTTATCAAGCTGTGGCTTTGCTTTACGCGGTGATTACT
Organism: Colwellia sp. MB3u-55; assembly: GCF_014076785.1. Classification (NCBI taxonomy): domain Bacteria; kingdom Pseudomonadati; phylum Pseudomonadota; class Gammaproteobacteria; order Alteromonadales; family Colwelliaceae; genus Colwellia; species Colwellia sp. MB3u-55. The sequence goes on along the minus strand of NZ_JACGUS010000077.1, from coordinate 112,995 downwards.
TATTATCGCCGCAACTGCAAACTTTGCACTTAAGTTCCGCTGATAAATTTGGGGAGCTTACTCGCCAAGTTAAGCAACACTTAACGATAAATAAAATAAAGTTGCTAAGCCAAGCTACAGAGAATGTCCCGCAACTTAAACTTTCAAAAGACAGCCTAAATCGTCGCACTTTATCCGTATTTCCAAATGGGCAAGTGGCAGAATACGAATTGATTTATACCGTTAGATATCGGCTAGTACTTTCACAAAATGATGTTCGCTCTTTTGTTTTTGAACTTAATCGCGATTATCAAGATGATCCCAATATTGCACTTGCTAAAAGTCGGGAACTGGAATTAATGTTAAGTGAAATGCGTAAAGAAGCGGCTAATAAAATCTTACGCGACCTCTCTACGATTAAAATCTAATGCGGATCTATCATAACCAGCTATCTAATACCCTCAATCAGGGGTTTAAGCCTGTTTGGTTAGTTTTTGGTGATGAGCCTTGGCAAAAGAACAACAGCTTAACCGCAATAAAACAGCACTGTCAGCAACAGGGGTTTAGTGAAGTTATCCGTTTTAGTGCTGACGATAAATTTGACTGGAACCTTTTGGTTGAAGAGTATCAAGCGATGAGCCTATTTTCAGCACAGCGCATCATTGAAATAGAACTAGTCAACGGGAAAATAGCTGACGCCGGCAGTAAAATACTACTTAAACTCAGTGAAAACTTTCATCCTGATGTACAGCTAATCTTTCATGGCCCTAAAATCGACAGTGCGGGTCAAAAACGAAAATGGTTTAAATCATTAGAACAGTTAGGTTGTTTTGTCCCGCTTTATGATATTGAAGGTCGTCAATTACAACAGTGGTTAAATCAACAAATCAAACAGCATAAATTAAATATTCATCACGATGTCACCCCATTGATGATAGAGCTTTTTGAAGGTAACTTACCGGCTTTAGAACAAGAATTACAAAAATTTTCATTGTTGTTTGGTACACAACTAATTGTTGCTGAAGACGCAGAAAAATTACTCATTAAACAAGCAAAATTTAACCCTTTTCAGGTGGTTGATACCTTACTTAGTGGTGACTTGAAAAAATGTATTGGCATGTTAGATCAACTGCAACACGAAGGCGCTGCAATCGGTCAGCTTATTTGGTTTATTCACAAAGAGATAGTGCAATTATCAACTATGCTAGAGCAAATTGAACAAGGTGAGAGTATCGATAGTATTTATAAAAAATATCGAATATGGGATAAAAAGAAACCTCTGTATCAGTATGCCCTTAAACATATTAGTCGTGACAATATTTACCAAGCTCAAGCGCGTTTAGCACAAACTGACTTGATCAGTAAAACCAGTAGTGACTTTAATCCTTTTATATTACTGGCAGATGTTTGTATAAGTCTCTATCACGGGCAAACCACCACAAAATTCAATTTAGATTATGAATTCGACTAAGCGAGTAAGCGAAATTAAGAAAAATATTGCCATAATGGGGGGAACATTTGACCCTATCCATAATGGCCATATTGAAACAGCAAAAGAAACAGCAACATGGCTTAATGTTGAACAACTCTTCTTTTTACCTGCCCATTTGCCGCCTCATAAAAACACCACAACAGCCAGCGCTAAGCACCGAACAGCTATGGTGAACCTTGTTTGCCAACAGCAGCCATTATTTCAGCTTGATAATCGCGAATTAAAACGACATAGCGCTTCTTATACCGTCAAAAGTTTACGTGAAATAAAACAAGAGCAACCCAACAGTCGGGTTTTTTTTATCATAGGGATGGACTCGTTCCTTAACTTTACTCTATGGCATCAATGGCAAACTATTTTGTCACTCTGTCATATTGTCGTCAATATTCGACCTGGCTATCAATTAAATCAAATTAATACCGCCACTCAACAACTATTAAAAAACCATCAAATAGATGACCTAGCAGAAATAAAGCAACAAGATGCTGGCGGCATTATTTTCCATCAAAACCAGTCGCTTAATATTTCTTCAAGTGAAATACGCCAACAACTTTTAAGCAATAAAAAACAGAATAATCACCTAACAGAATGCGTACATCATTACATTATTGAAAAAAAACTCTATCAAAAATAATTTGCTAGTTAACCTGCAGAAAAAATGATGATATTATAGCGCATTATTATTTACACTAAGAGTAATTCCCTTGCAAGTTGAAGCGTTAAACGCATTTGTTATTGAAAAAATCGAAGAAATGAAAGGTCGTGACATCACGACTTTAGACATCGGAAAAAAATCAGGCTTTGCTGATTATATGGTTGTCTGTTCAGGTAACTCGAATCGCCATGTTAAATCTATTGCACAATCGGTTGCCATCGAATGCCGCGCTAAAGGTATTGAGCCGTTAGGTATTGAAGGTAATGATGTTGGCGAATGGGCGTTAGTTGATTTAGGCAATTTAATTGTTCACGTAATGACAGACGAAATTCGTGACCGTTACCAGTTAGAAGAATTGTGGAACTAAGCTAATAGTGAAGGTAAACTAAACTATTATGCGACTTACCTTATATGCTGTTGGCAATAAAATGCCAGCATGGGTTACTCAAGGCTTTAACGAATATTGTCGTCGATTTCCGCGCGACATGTCGTTTCATTTAGTAGAAATCCCGCCAGGTAAGCGTGGTAAAAACGCCGATATAGCTCGCATTCTAGAAAAAGAAGGCGAATTATTACTAAACGCAATCCCAAAGGGTAACCGTATTGTTACGCTTGAAGTGGAAGGTAAACCGTGGACAACACCACAGCTTGCTCAACAACTTAAGCGTTGGCAATTAGACAGTCGCGATGTGGCTTTACTTATTGGTGGCCCCGAAGGTTTAGCCCCCGCTTGTATTAAAACTTCAGAACAAAAATGGTCTTTATCGCCATTAACCCTGCCACATCCAATGGTGCGTATTGTTGTCGCTGAAAGTCTGTATCGAGCTTGGAGCATTAACAATAACCACCCGTATCACCGAGAGTAATAATGGCATCGAACAAACGTGTTGCTATTCGAAACCATTCGGCAGAAGCTAATTTATTTGCACGCAGAACCTTTATTGCTTTTATCGGTATACTCGCTTTATTGTTAACCTTAATTAGCAATATCTACGAGTTAGAAATTAATTCTTATGAAAAATATCAAACTCGCTCTAATTCCAATCGAATAAAACTCCTTCCCGTTGCACCTAATCGCGGCCTAATTTACGATCGTAATGGCATTCTACTTGCTGATAACAAACCCGTTTATTCGCTGGAAGTTATTGCTGAGCAAACGGTTGATTTGAAGAAACACATTGTAGAAGTCAGTGAGTTGCTTGATATCAGTGAAGAAAAGCAGCAAAAGCTTTTTGAAGCGCTAAAAAGTAAACGACGCTTTAAACCGGTAGAACTGCACTCGCGGTTAAGCGCACAGCAAGTTGCATTATTCTCTGTCAATCAACACAAATTCCCTGGTTTTTTTATTGATGCTCGTCTTAAAAGATACTACCCATTTGGTGATTTAACGACCCACTCTTTGGGTTATGTTGCCCGCATTAACCTTAAAGATTCAATTCGTTTGGCCGAAGAAAATTTAGATGAAGATTATGCAGCAACCCGTAACATAGGTAAGCTTGGTTTAGAAAAATATTATGAAAATATTCTTCATGGCACTATTGGTCATCAAGAAGTTGAAATAAATAATCAAGGTCGTATTATAAGAACGCTTGATTATGCGCCCCCAATATCAGGCAAAAACTTAACCCTAAGTATTGATATTGAATTACAAATGATTGCTAAACGTGCCTTAGCTGGTAAGCGTGGCGCTGTAGTAGCAATTGATCCACGAAGTGGTGAAATATTGGCCATGTATTCAAACCCAAGTTATGACGGAAACTTATTTGTTCATGGCATTAGCAGTAAGAACTATCGTAAATTACTTAATCCTAAAAACGACAGACCCTTACTTAATCGAAGTGTACAAGGTTACCCACCCGCCTCAACAGTCAAACCTTTGCTCGGATTAACAGGATTAGAAGCAGGTGTAATCACCAATAAATCACGCTTCTACGACCCTGGCTGGTTTCAGCTAAAAGGTCTTGAACGTAAATACCGTGATTGGTGGGCGCCCGGTCATGGCTGGGTAGATCTTAATCAAGCCATTGAACACTCATGTAATGTTTTCTTTTATAATTTAGCGTACCAATTAGATATTGATACGATTACTGACATGATGGAAAAATTTGGTTTTGGCGATCTTACGGGTGTTGATATCTGGGAAGATAAACGCGCTATTTTGCCTGGTAGAGAAACCAAGCGTAGTCGATACAATAAACCTTGGTATACCGGCGATACAATCGCGGTTGGTATTGGTCAAGGCTACTGGACAGTAACACCGTTACAGCTAGCTCAAGCTTTTTCTATTTTAACGAATAAAGGCGACATTAAAATCCCACATTTTTTACGTGCTACTACAGAGTTAGTCGTGGAAGAAGTTCAAATCAATGAGGAGATCATTACCGCTGAGCGTGATGCTGATATGGTCAATAAAATGGTCACTAAGATGGCAGAATATGATGATAAACCTCCGATTATTTTAAAAGACAATAAACACTGGGATTTAGTGCTTGATGCTATGCATAACACGGCACAAAAGAAATATCCTGCATTTAAAGGTGCTCGCTATGACGCCGCAGGAAAGTCGGGTACAGCACAACTTATTGCAAAAAAACAAGATGAAAAATATGATGCAGAAGCCACTAAAGAAAGGCAGCGAAACAATGCTATGTTTGTCGCTTTTGCTCCTTATGAGAATCCAGAAATAGTGGTTGCTGTTGTCGTTGAAAATGTTTTAGAAGGCGGTGGTGGTTTTAATGCTGCGCCGGTAGCGCGCCAAGTTATGGATCAATATTTTGGTGATAGAGTCATTATTAGTACCGATAAAAGTAAGCATCCACAACACAATAATGTTTATGGTGTTGACAAAAACACAGGACGTAACTAGTGCGTAATATTGGCCATGATCAACAAAAGCAGCGAAGTCTCTGGCAAAGAATTCATATTGACTTGCCTCTTTTTTTGGGTATTTTAGCATTAATGACCTTAGGGCTATTTGTTGTTTATAGTGCAGGTGGCCAAGAAACTGCCATTGTTTACCGTCAAATAACCCGCTTAGGTATAGCATTGTTGGTGATGTTCGCCGTTGCTCAAATCCCTCCCCTTTCCTATCAAAAATGGGCGGTGCCCGTATTTATTTTAGGTTTGCTGCTCTTAATCGCCGTACTTTTATTCGGTCATATAGGTAAAGGCGCACAGCGTTGGTTAGACTTGGGTTTTATGAAATTTCAGCCTTCTGAAATAATGAAACTGATTGTCCCCATTATGATCGCTTGGTATGTTAGCCAATATGACTTACCCGCTAAAATATCGACCATCACCATTGCATTTATTTTAGTGTTATTGCCAACCTTATTAATTGCTAAGCAACCTGATTTAGGTACATCACTGTTAATCGCCAGTTCAGGTGTTTTTGTGATTTTTCTTGCCGGAGCAAGCTGGAAACTCATTATCGCTTGTATTGGCTTAGCATCGGCATTTGCACCCATTCTCTGGATGTTTTTGATGAAGCCCTATCAGAAGCAGCGTGTATTAACTTTTCTTGACCCAGAGCAAGACCCACTTGGCTCTGGATATCATATCATTCAATCAAAAATAGCCATTGGTTCAGGTGGTTTACATGGCAAAGGTTGGTTACAAGGTACACAGTCGCAACTAGAATTTTTACCTGAACGCCATACCGACTTTATTTTCGCGGTGTTTAGTGAAGAATTTGGCTTTGTAGGTGTCGCCGTACTGCTCAGTGTCTATTTAATAATAGTAATGCGAGGCTTATGGATTTCTGTCCATGCCGACCATGCATTCACAAAACTTTTAGCCGGTAGTATAACTTTAACCTTTTTCGTTTATGTTTTTGTCAATATAGGTATGGTGTCTGGATTATTGCCTGTTGTTGGCGTTCCTTTGCCCTTAGTCAGTTACGGTGGAACATCGATGGTGACATTACTTGCAGGTTTTGGCATGCTAATGGCGATTAGTACCCACAAGCGTTTTATTGCTTAAATTGATTAACAACATAAAAAGAATCTGCCAGTGAAAATACAATTATTAGTAATCACGCTTTTAGTCTCGATTTCTGCCTGCAGTGTCAATACCGGACGCTATCAACAACACAAAGATAGTATGCCCAGCCGAGCCCCTACCGCAAGTGAGCTTATTGATATTACGCCAAGAGCAGAACCCCATAGTAGAGGCGGTAATAGAAGCCAGTATCAAGTGCGCGGCAAAACTTATTCGGTATTAAAAAGTGCTGAAAATTTTAGCCAAACGGGTATTGCTTCCTGGTATGGTGAAAAATTCCATGGTCATTTAACCTCAAATGGTGAAATTTATAATATGTACGCTATGAGTGCGGCTCATAAAAATTTACCCCTACCCACTTACTTAAAAGTCACTAACAACGCCAATAGTCAATCAGTAATTGTTAGAGTAAATGACCGCGGACCCTTTCATCAAAACCGAATTATTGATTTATCGTACAGTGCGGCTTATAAACTGGGTATGATGAAAACAGGGGTGGCTAATGTAACGATCACTGCTATTACTGATTTTTCTGTTACTGAGATAAATGAAAAACTGACTGAAAACAACTTATCTACAGATAGTGAACAACGTAAATATATTCAAGTTTTCGCCACTAAGAATGAAGTGCTTGCCAATAAAACAGCCCAAGCCCTAGAGAATTTATATCAAATAAATACCATAATCCCAATGAATGATAGCCTTTTTCGTGTACAAATGGGCCCAATCAACGATGAAGAGGCGTTAAACACACTATTGACCAGTTTAAAAAAATCAGGTTATCCAAAAGCATTTAGTCTGAAGTAATCATTCGTAACAATTTGCCACGATAGCACCATAGCAATCAGTAACAAAGATGGTATACTCCTAAAAAATTCTTCTTTTATCATTCAGTTTCGTAGGAATATTATGACTTACCCATTAGCTAAAAAAACGGCTAAAACCTCAACAAAACTTCTCTGCCTTTTAGGCGCAATTTTTTTAACTTTTTCATCTTTTTCCCAAGCATTAACCATTATTCCCTCACCACCAGAAGTTAAAGCAAAAGGTCATATCCTTATTGATTTCAATACAGGTAAAGTTCTTGCAGAGAGTAATGCCGATGCTTTGTTAGCGCCCGCTAGCTTAACAAAGATGATGACCAGTTATATCATAGGTAAAGAATTAGCCAGTGGCAATATCAACAACACTGACTTAGTTAAAGTCAGTGAAAAAGCTTGGGCAAAGAACTTCCCGGGTTCATCGCTTATGTTTATTGAAGTTGGTACTGAAGTTTCTGTAGAGTTATTAAATCAAGGGATTATTGTCGCTTCAGGTAATGATGCTTGTGTTGCTATGGCTGAACATATTGCCGGTAGCGAAGGTACCTTTGCTCAGTTAATGAATGGTTATGCGGCAGAACTAGGAATGAGTTCTAGTTATTTTGAAAACAGCCACGGTCTAGACAGCCAAGAACACAAGACAACACCCCGTGATATGGCAACACTGGCAATGGCACTTATTCGAGATGTACCAGAAGAATATAAAATTTATAGCCAAAAAGTTTTTAGCTATAACAATATTAAACAATACAACCGTAATAATTTATTATGGGATAAAAGCATGAATGTTGACGGTTTAAAAACTGGTCATACCGCTCAGGCAGGTTACAGTTTAGTTTCATCCGCTACCAAAGGCGGAATGCGCTTAGTTAGTGTCGTTATGGGGACGGAAAGCGAACGAGCAAGAAAAGTTGAGAGTAAAAAGTTACTTAATTATGGCTTTCGCTTCTTCGAAACCTATACCCCTTATAAAGCGGGTGATAAATTTGCTACCAATAGAGTTTGGATGGGCGATGTAAAAGAAGTCGACTTGGGTATTTTACTCGATACACCTATTACAGTTCCGCGTGGTCAACGTAAAAATTTAGCAGCCAGTATCGAACTTGACCAACAATTAAAAGCACCGTTAGCTAAGGGAACCGTTGTTGGTAAACTATTTTTACGCTTAGACGGCGAAGACATTGCAGAATACCCATTAGTAACTTTGCAAGAAGTTAATGAAGGCGGCATGTTCAGCAAGTTAGTCGACTATGTGAAACTACAATTTGTGAACTAGTTAGCAAATAAAAAATGTGTCATTTTAAACTCGGCTCATGCCGAGTTTTTTATTATTAAGACAAAATGGTGATTAATAATAAAAGCGGTAAATACAATGATCACATTTTATTTGATTAATGATAAAATACCCCCAGATTGACTACTGACCAAGTACTATTTAGAGAGAGAAAATGAAAACCAAGTTTGATGAATTATTAGAATTTCCGACCGTACTTAACTTTAAAGTTATGGGCGTTGCTTGCGACGAATTACCTGATTTAGTGATTAATGAACTACAAAAGCATGCACCCGGTGATTACTCTCCTAAAATTAAAGCCAGTTCGAAAGGGACTTACCATTCGCTTTCAATTGCGGTGACGGTTACCAGTAAAGAGCATATCGAAACAATTTATACAGAATTAACGGCTATTGATATCGTCCGCTACGTTCTTTAAAAAAATGACGCTTTTGCGTAACGATAATAACCTTAGTATTTGTCCGGTGTATTCCCATTATTATTTGGATATAATCGACATCAATAGAATTAAGTGAAGTATAAACTTGAAAAATTCGTTAATCATTCGACAACTTGCCACTATGGACTACACCAAAGTTTGGCAAGGGATGCAAAAATTTACCGATGATCGTAACGAAGACACTCAAGATGAACTTTGGTTAGTCGAGCATCCAGCCGTTTTCACACAAGGGCAAGCAGGTAAAGAAGAACACTTGTTAATGCCGGGTGATATAGAAGTAGTAAAAGTAGATCGTGGCGGACAAGTGACTTATCACGGCCCTGGTCAACAAGTTATCTACTTTATGATAAATTTACGTCGACGAAAGATGGGCGTGCGTGATTTAGTAACACTACTTGAAAATGGCTTAATTGCCGCATTAGCTGATTTTAACATTATCGCCAAAGCTAGACCTGACGCACCAGGGGTTTATGTTGGCGAAAAGAAAATTGCATCGTTAGGTTTACGAGTGCGTAAAGGTTGCTCTTTTCACGGTTTGGCACTGAATGTAAATATGGACTTATCACCCTTTCTTCGGATAAATCCTTGTGGTTATCAAGGACTAGAAATGGTGCAAACAGCCGATATCAGTCAATTAACAGATACTGCTCAAGCAGGTGAATCCTTAGTAAAACACCTCGCTAAATTATTAAATACCAATAATATCAGTTATAAAACTGGTTGGGACGAAATGAATGACCACTAAAACAACTCGAGTTATCCCTGGCACAAAAATGCGTGATGCAGAAAAAATGGCGCATATCCCTATTCAAATTGTGCCCTCAGAGCGTGAAACCATGCTTAGAAAGCCTAAATGGTTACGTATTAAACTACCTCGTACGACAGAACGGATTGACAGTATAAAAGCAGCGCTACGTAAACATGACTTACATTCAGTCTGTGAAGAAGCTTCTTGTCCAAACTTATCCGAGTGTTTTAACCACGGTACCGCCACTTTTATGATCTTAGGTGATATCTGTACACGCCGTTGTCCTTTTTGTGATGTTGGCCACGGTCGACCTTTAGCCCCTAAAGTCGATGAGGCTAAAAAGTTAGCACTAACACTTAAAGATATGAAACTGAAATACGTGGTGATCACTTCGGTTGACCGTGATGATTTACGTGATGGTGGCGCTCAACAGTTTGCTGATTGTATTACTGAAATAGCTATACATGCACCAAATACTAAAGTTGAGATTTTAGTCCCTGATTTTCGTGGTCGTATGGACCGTGCCTTAGAAATTTTAAATGCTAATCCTCCACATGTATTTAATCATAATTTAGAAACAGCACCACGTCTTTATACTAAAGCACGTCCAGGCGCTAACTACCAATGGTCGTTAGATTTACTGAAAAAATTTGGCGAAGCCAATCCAGAAGTTCCGACAAAGTCAGGTTTAATGGTTGGCTTAGGTGAAACAGACGAAGAAATTTTACAAGTTATGCGCGACCTCCGAAGCCATGGCGTCACTATGCTTACCATTGGTCAGTATTTACAGCCGAGTAAACATCATTTACCGGTAGAACGCTACGTTCACCCTGATGTTTTCGATATGTATCAAGCTGAAGCTATTAAGATGGGCTTTAACCATGCAGCCTGTGGGCCTTTAGTGCGTTCAAGCTATCATGCTGATAAACAAGCCGCAGGAGAAGAAGTTAAGTAATCCCCTTTGTAAATAACCTTAAGCCTGAATATCTCGATATCACTGATATCACCGAAATATTCAGGCTTTATTGTATACGACCTCTGTACCCACACATCCACGCAAGAACATGATTTTATTAATATAAATCAAAAACACTTTTCTTAATACCTCAATAGTTCAAAAAACAAACTATTTTTACTTGCCTTGATCGATGTTATAGTTGTACCATCACCACACACGGAACAACTGGAGCAGACAAAGAAATATGGAAATTACCATTAATATAGAAGATCCGATGCCGTTATTTACACAACTCGTTGAACAAATAAAATCAGCGGTTATTAGCGATAAGGTTAGACCGGGAGACCCACTTCCTTCGATTAGACAATTGGCTAATGATTTAGAGCTCAACAGTAAAACTGTTGCTAAAGCTTACAAATTATTAGAACGAGACTTAGTCATTCAAAGCAAAGGTTATCGAGGTACCTTTGTTCACCCTGATGCAATCGTAAATAGTAAGATGGATTTAAATGCTGATGTTTTAGCACAGTTAGATAATGCTATTTCTGCCTGTAAAACGGCAGGGGTAACCGACTCAGAAATACGTATTGCTTTTAGTAGTGCAATGAACAGTAAAAACAATTAAGGAGCAGAAGATGTCTATTAACATTTTATTTTACACATTATTTTTAAGCCAAATTATACTCATTTCATACTATTACCCTAAGCAAATAATTAAAAAAATTGATGGGGTTTTAAAAAATTTTCCGCCGGAGAGTTATCCAAAACTTTACCCTGAGTCAACTGAACAGGTGAACGTAGCTAAGGTTCGTTATCGATTACTTAATCAAATAATACTGGTTATTGGTCTGATATTACTGGGGTTCTATGTTTTGATGTCAAAAGATTATAATGATAAGCAGAAATTTGCAGAAGGGTTACCCTTAATGTTTGGTATGGTGCAGTTTATCCCCTATATGTTGTTAGAAGTCTCTGGGTGTAAACAATTTAAACTGATGAGAAAAGCCAATAAGCGTACCAGTCGTACCGCAGATTTGACCCCACGTCACTTGTTCAATTATGTTTCACCTTTATTGGTTATTTCAGCTGTGGTGTTATTATTTTCTTATATTTTATTTGATTTATATATTCATGATTTTGCGATTACCAGCGACTTGATGATTAAAATAGTAACACTAAGTTTAGTACATGCACTCTTTATTGGTTTAGCCGTTTGGCACCTTACCGGCAAACGTTTAGATCCCCACCAAGCCGTGAAAGATAGAAGTAGTCAAACTCAATTTGCTTTACAATCAATGGGCTCAGTGAGTATTTTCTTAAGCTTATTTTTAATGGCAAATACAGCAGTTGATGTTTATCAACTAGGTTATATGGAGATAATTATTAACAGTATCTACTTTCAAGTTATTGCCTTTGTTGGTATTGGCGGTATGCTTAGAACCGTTAAAATAGAGACGATTGATTTTGATGTTTATAAGGCCGATAATTCGATAGTTTAGCGATTGATTAACCGCTAATTTTATTATGGCCAGTTCAACGACAAATAATATATTTGCAAATAAACTGGCCAACTTATACTAAAGTGGATTTCCTTCAAAATTTTGTTCTGATTTCATCCCTTCGATGTTAATGATTTTCGAACGATTCATTGTTATTTTAAAACGCTGAATGTATTGTTTAGTTTTATTACCCGGTATTTTTTGCTCTTGCACAACCGCTAAATTTATCTGATAACGTCGTTCAACACCTTGATTAGATATCTTGCTGCCATCAAGGGCATATAAACGCCCTTCTCCTTTTTTCAAAAAACGCACAAAAGGTGTTAAATTAAAAAACATCTGGTGCTGAATCTCTTTAAAGCCAGGGATAAACTCTTTAGCAATAACTTTTGAATTACAGCGAAAATGTAAAAGTTGTGCCGCTTGCTTGTTTTGTTGACGGCGTTGTTGAAAATGTTTATTAACAATATCAGGTAAGTCTTTGTTCTTAATATAATCAAGCCATAGGGTTTGCATAGACATTTTATTTTTAGACATACTATCGGTAAATACATGCTGCCACTTGGGTCGTCCTCGCTGAATTTTTCGCCAAAGATAGCGTGTGAGATCATCCTTAAATATTTCACGGACACCATAAATCACCCCTAAAAAAGTGATCAGTACTAAAGTTACTTCGTTAAATGCTGAGCGAGCGTTGAGCACAATTGACATCACGAACGCCATAACGACAGCGGTAATGCTACCACGAACTAAGCGTCTTAGATTATTGTCTAGGTCATGAGTGGTTCTTTTAAAGACCACACCGAATTCACTTAATCGCTGCAACAAGCGCATTTTGTTAGTGATACGATTTGGGTCTGCTAGCGTAATTTTTGAATTATACTGGCGCTCTGTTCGGTAATTATTTTCTTGGCGACACAAGGCAAACAACACCTCTCGGGTTTCTGCATGTTCTGAGCTTTTTGGTCCATTGGCAAGCAAATTAAGAAATGACTGTTCGGTGTACCAGCTTAAGTAATTATCTACATTTTCAAAGTAAGAACTTAGTTTTTGATCTAAAGGAGTATAGCGGCGCAGTTTTTTTAACAAGCTTTGTGTTTGCTCAACCAATTCAAGTGCATATTGATAAAAAATTTCGATATCTTTTTTTTGTAAGGCTTGCTTAATATCTGTTTCGAGTGCGACCCTAAATTGATAAGAAAATAAGTTTAAGTTACTGCGATAGTCGCCCTGTTCACCCTTTTTTTGGCTTATAAATCGGCTACGAACTAAAGGTAAATGCACTTGGCGAGAAAAGTAAGCACTATGGCTTCGAATACTGCTGTGAAAGTAATTATCTTCACTGAGGGTAATAGCATTAATGCCCATTTCTTCGGGAATAGAAAAATAAAGATCAAAACGTTGTGATTCTTGTGGTGATAATTGCTGGCTAACTTTAAATGATAAATTTTCATCTTGCGTTAAGCTGATTTTTTTCACTTAATGATCCTCTCCTATTAACAACAACTGAGGGGTAAGTATCTGTCAATTTTACTCTTTTTACCATAATTGCTTTAATAAAAAAGGCCGAGAAATAATTTCTCAGCCTTTTTTATTAAAGCTATGACTCATTTATCCACAGCATTTTTTATATTTTTTAGTACTTCCACAAGAACAAGGATCGTTTCTGTTCGGTGTTTTATCAAAACGCTGTGTTTTAGGGACATTTAATGCCGCTTCTAGCTCAACAATATTTTCTTTTACATCAGCATTAATTTCAATGTTAGCAATAAAATTGTGCTCAGTAACAATAGCGATAACTTCTTGCTGTCTTTCTTTTGATGCAACAACAAGCATTAATGGTTTTGCTGCACTACCGAGCTTAACGCCACGATTAGGTTTATAACCTGCACTGCCGTGAGTGCCCATAACATCAGGAGTACCGCGATAAAAAAATTTAGACATAAAAGCACCTTAATTGAATGTGAGTGCCGAATAATCAGCCATTAAAAAATTCGCGCGAATTTTAACAGCTAAACGTAATTTTAGCTAAATTTATATGTTTCTATAGCGCTAATCTTATTAGCAATATAACCAACAGCTTCACATGATAATAATTATCATTTACAATGGAGATTATATTTAAGCTGTAGGACAGGTTAGTCCTATGGCAACCTGAACATTTATGAAAAATAAAACTCATCTTCCACCCTCCACTTTGATAGATCTGATGGAAAGTCAGCGCTATGGCGTTGAATATCAACCTATTGTTTGCATCAAAAGCCAAGAAATATTTGCCTATGAATGTTTATCACGGTTTTTTACTAAAGATAACTTAGCGATACGACCTGATCTTGTTTATTCTTCTTTACATGACAGTCCACTCAGTTTGTTTCAAGTAGAATACCAACAAAAAAAATTACAACTCGCCTATGCTCCCAGTAAGATAGACATTTTTGTTAATTTAGACCAAGACTCTTATTTTTCAACGGGGACTTTAAAGGATGACAATCCATTTTTGAAATTATTTAAAGATTTCAAAAAATCTAAAATCATTGTTGAGCTCATCGAAAATTCAGAAATAAATGACGCTATTATGAGCTTAGCGATGATTGATAACCTATCAAAAAATAACATTCATACCGCTATAGACGATCTCTGTAATCCACAGTCTATGGTGTCGATGGCTGTGATTCAGCTTGTTGAATATATCAAACTTGACAGATATGTCGTCACTAATAGGTCTAACCGTAACTTTATGTTACTCGTTGAGTCGATGATCAACTATGCGCGAAATACTGGTAAAAAGGTTATCTTAGAAGGCGTAGAAACCGCAGAAGATTTATGCTTCGCAAAACAGTTAAATGTTGATTTTGTTCAAGGCTTCTTTTACCGAAAAAAATTTAAAAAGGTAAGTTAATCCATAAGAATCTTCTTGTATTATTTTAAATAAAAATATAAATAAACACAATAAAAACTATTACTGTTTATAAATATCACCGATAAAATCGCTGTAATTTTATAAAAATAAAGCCAGCACTGATGCTGGCTTTATTTTTATCAAGTAAATTAATATGATTATCTGATAGTGTCTAAAAATAAAAACATCGGTAAGACGTTTAACCAATGACTATTTTCTGATGCCTTCTATATGTAATTCTAATTCAACATGTGATGAAGCAGGTCCTAACGTGTCTGGAATACCAAAATCAACTAAACCAATTTTTGTTGTTCCACTAAAGCCAACACGATAACCACCCCAAGGATCTTTACCCTCACCAATTTTTATCGCGTCAATAATAATGTCTTTACTAACACCGTGTAAGGTTAAAGTGCCGTTAATTGCTAATTTATTTTGACCATTATCAGTAATGCTAGTGCTAACAAATTTTGCACTTCCAAACTTATCCACATCAAGAAAGTCATCACTACGAACATGCTTATCACGTTCGCCATGGTTAGTATTTAAGCTAGTGGTATCCACCAACATTTCAATTTTAGCCGTAGATAAATCAGCTGCATCATAACTAAAACTGCCACTAAACTTATCAAAACGTCCCATTAACCAACTGTAACCCAAATGCTTAATTTTGAAGTTAACGGAAGCATGCGCGCCTTTGTAATCTACGATGTAGTCTGCTGCATTAACTGTGGGTGTGAAAGCAGACGTCATAAGTAGCGTTGGCAATATTGAGGCAAGTAATAATTTTTTCATGTGAGTCCTTTTTTATTTAATCGTATGAATAAAGTCTATTGATTGTTTAAACGCTGATAACCAAGCATTCTTGTTAATGTGTTATCTTTATCGATAAAATGATGCTTTAGCGCTGCTAATGCATGTAAAACAACAGAACACATCAATAGGTAAGCAAGATATTTATGCACCGCACCGGCAAGGTCTTCCTGATTAGTAAACAGTTCACCAAAACTCATTATTGATATCAACTGAAAAACTTCAATTGCACGTCCATCAGCCGTAGAAATTAAATAACCACAGATCATTAAAATAAACAGCGCAGTATACAAAAATACATGCATAAAATGTCCAAGTTTTTTTTCTGTATCGCTATGTGTTTTAAGCGCTTTTGGTTTTATCTGAGCGCTGCGCCAAATAAAACGAAAAATCATTACAAAGAACAAGAGTATACCAATACTTTTATGAAGATCAGGCCCTTGTTTATTCCAAGGATTGTAATAATCGAGATCAACCATCCAGTAGCCTAAAGCAAAGAGCCCAATAACGGTTAACGCAACGAACCAGTGTAAAAAGATACTGACCCAGCCATAGTGCTTTGTGGTGTTTTTGATGTTAATTTGGATGTTCATTAGCATATTACTATTTAGTTTACTGTTAATAATACTACAGGGGTTTCGTGAACAGATTAAGTCGCTAAAGCGTGATTCATTGTTTCCATATAGCTTCTAATTAAGTCGATAATATAACGAGACCCGTGCTTTTAGTAGATTACCTACTTTACCAGTCAAGTCCTTTTTGTGCTTTAACGCCAGCTTTAAAAGCGTGCTTAATTGGTTGAACTTCAGATACAGTATCAGCCAACTCGATTAGACGGCGATGACAAGCGCGTCCTGTTATAAGTACATGCTGCATTTTAGGTCTATTATTCAATGCCTCAATGACTTCGTCTAGTTCAATATAGCCATAAGTCACCATGTAGGTCATTTCATCAAGTAAAACAATATCAAGCGTTTCATCACTCAACATTTCCTTACTTTTTTGCCAAGCAACTTTTGCTGCTACTACATCAGTTTCAGTACTTTGTGTTTCCCAGGTAAAGCCGGTTCCCATAACATGGTGCTTAACAGCGAATTGTTTGAGAATATTCATCTCACCACATTCCCATTGAGTGCCTTTAATAAACTGTACCACACCAGCTTTTTGGCCGTGACCAATAGCACGCAATACCGTACCAAAACCAGAGGTACTTTTACCTTTGCCATTACCCGTTATTACTACAAAAACACCACGTTCTTCTGTTGCTTGAGCAATTCGTTGGTCAACGTTAGCTTTAATTTTCTTTTGACGTTCAATATGCTTTTTTTCTTTGGCCGCTGCTTTATCAGCCGCCGAGGGTAAATCACACATATTATTTCCTATTTAACGGTAACGATTGAAAGTACCCGGCGCTTTAATATTTTTATACATTATTTATAATTGACAGAAAGGCTTAAAGTCAAGGTATATTAATTTAACAACAAACCTTAGCTTACTCTGTTTAAGAAGAAGCGCTTAAAGTCGCTCTCAAGTAATGGTTTAGCAATATGATATCCTTGGCCTAAATCGCAACCAATCTCTTTAAGCTTCTGATATTGTTCCACAGTTTCAATCCCCTCTGCGGTAGTTTTAATATTTAAGGATTTAGCTAAATTAACCACAGCTTCCAGTATCAAGACCTTACTATTGACTGCATTTAAGTCGTCAACAAAGCTTTTATCTATTTTTAAAAAGTCTAAAGAAAATTGGTGCAAATAACTTAACGATGAAAAGCCGGTTCCAAAATCATCTAGGGCAACCGAGATATTAATACTTTTCAAAATGTCTAAATGGTTTTTGACCGCGTCAACGTTTAGGATGAGGCTTTCTTCAGTGATTTCTACACATAATCGATCAGTAATATCGGCAGATATCAGGTGCTGGTCTTGTAAATAGCCAATAAAGTCTTTAGATGCAAAACCTGATGTTGAAACGTTAACACTCAATTTAAATTGTTTTGGTAACCAGTCAACCCATAAATTTAATTTACTGACCGCAAGCTTGAGCATATAAAGATCAAGCTGTACTATCTGACCTGATTTTTCTAAAATGGGAATAAAAAAATCGGGATACAAAAGCCCTAATTTAGGATGCTGCCAACGTACTAGTATTTCAGCACCAATAACCTTGCCACTGTCAAAATCAATCAAGGGTTGGTAATTACCGACAAACTCTGAATTTTTAACCGCATTATCAAAATCATACTCAACTTTGACATTGGTTGATTTATTTTGTTCTTCGAGCGCTTCGAAGAAAACATACTGATTGCGCCCTTTCAACTTAGCTTGATACATCGCATGATCGGCATCAATCAATAATTGTTCGGCGCTTTCACTTGAATTGTTATAAGTCGCTATACCGATACTGACACTGCTAAAGATATTCAAACTGTCGATATTGAAGGCAGAGGCCGTAGCGACAAGAATACTTTCAGTTATACGGCAGATAGTCTCATAATCAATTTTCCCATCAAGTAGTATGGCAAATTCATCGCCACCTAAGCGAGCTAACGTATCAGTATTTCTTAATATAGTCATTATTGCTTGCGCTATACCAATCAGTAATTTGTCGCCAACATGATGACCATAAGTATCATTAATTTGCTTAAACCTGTCTACATCAATAAATAATATCGCTATATTGTCTTGGCGATTATTCTGGCAATGTAAAAATGCATGTTGGGTTCTGTCTTTGAATAGCGAACGATTCGGTAAATTGGTTAAAGGATCATGTAAGGCTAAAAATTGTAACTTTTGTTTAGCCTCCATTCTTTCGATGGCATTATTGATATGCTTAGCAACAAACATTAACAATTGTTTGTCTTTTTCTTGAAATAAGAATTCAGTACTATAACTTTGTACGACAACTATGCCCTTATTTATCCCACTACCAAAAGGCACTCCTAACCAGGCTTTGGGGATGTTACCACGAATATAGATGGCTTTTTCATCAAGCATCTTTTGAATATCTTCTTCATAAAATAGAAAAGGCTGGTCTTTAGCTAACGCATAACCAGTAATACTTAAAAAATTAGGATCGATATTAATACTAGTAAACGTTGAGCTATCATCAAACTCATCAATAGCATAAGGAAAATCTATTGTTTGACCATCATCTTTTAATAGTGCGACAAAAAAGTTTTTCGCCAAGGTCAGTCTGCCAATACACTGGTGCAAATATTGATAAAACTCATCAATATTTTTAGTTTTAAAGATAATTTCTGCTATTTCAAACAGTGCATCTTGAATTTTATTGGCATACTCTAAATTTTCGATGACCTCTTCTAGGCCATCGACTTTAATAATTTGAGAAATTTTCATTGCGGTAATTGTTGCTAACGCAGTGAGTGTTTTCAGATGATACTCAGTATAAAAATTAACTCTGGCATGTTCAGAATCAATAACACCTAATAATTGCTGCTGAAATAAAATAGGAACAGCTAACTCAGATAAAGTTGTTTCATCCTCAACAATATAGCTTTCAAACTCACGGGTATCTTTTACCAATATCGGTTGTTTAGTCGCAGCAACTTTCCCTATAACACCTTTATTAAAAGGTATAATCATAGAGTTAGACGAAGTATCTCTTATTGAACTAGTACTAATTTCACCCTCATTGAAGGATTTTTTTTTGTCAAAGCCCGACATTCGACTTAACGTCATCCCCCCTGAATCTAAAGTGTAAATAACGGCATCTTCAAAACCTAATTTTTCGACAATATTTTGAGCTAAATATTGCCAAATTTCACTTGGGGTATTTAATAACAATATATCAGTCGCAAACTGATTAGTGATGGTTAAGCTTTTTATCGTTTCTGATTTAGATAGTTCGGACAAATTCATTATGCCTAAAGTTATTTTTAAAATATATTGACTATTATTGAGCGATTACAACACGTAAATATTTATGGTGAGTAGAGCAAATTTTTAATGTCCTGTCTATTTATCTCAGTAATACAGTTGATTTAGCCGTACGGAAAGGTTGACTAAAGTCCCCCCTAAAAAATAGTTATAGGGTGCTACAACAAAAAAGGGCAGTAACATTAACATGTTACTGCCCTATCTATCAAATTGAGAAAAATGACTAGTGGTTTTCAGAAACCATATTGACCGTATATTTTGGGATTTCAACAACTAGGTCTTCATCACCAACAAGCGCTTGACAGCCTAAACGAGACTCAGGCTCTAATCCCCAAGCTCTATCTAGCATGTCATCTTCAAGTTCATCACTTTCTGCAATTGAATCAAAACCTTCACGTATGATCATATGACAAGTAGTACAAGCACATACTTTTTCACAAGCATGCTCAACGCCAATATCATTACGCAGTGCAACATTAAGTACACTTTCACCTTTTTCTGCCTCAACCACTGCACCATCTGGGCATAAGTCTTCGTTAGGAAGGAATATAATTTTCGCCATTTTCTTAGCTCCTAAAAGTTTTTAAACTTCGTCTACTGAATGTCCTGCTAGTGCTGTTTTTATCGAAGAATCCATACGACGTTCAGCAAAAATAGCGGTACTTTCATTTAATATTTCAATAGCTGCTTCAATATCATCGGCAACCGTGCTTTGGGCAATCTTCGCTAAAGCGGTTATTGCATTGTTTATTGTGGTAATTTCGTCATGATTTAGTAATGCGCTGTCATTAATCAGTGCCGATTGTACTGATTCAATAACTCGTGAGGCTTCAACTTGTTGTTCTTTCAACATACGCGCTTGTATATCTTGCTGAGCATTGCTCATTGAATCTCTGAGCATTTGAGTAATTTCCTGCTCTTCTAAACCAAAAGAGGGCTTCACCGTGATACCTGTTTCAATCCCTGTTGACTTCTCCATGGCTGACACTTCTAATAAACCGTCAGCGTCAACTTTAAACGTAACACGAATATGAGCAGCACCAGCAGTCATCGCTGGGATACCACGCAATTCAAATCGAGCTAACGAACGACAATCTTCAACAAGCTCACGTTCACCTTGCAACACATGAACAGCCATAGCCGTTTGGCCATCTTTAAAGGTCGTAAACTCTTGTGCTTTAGCAACAGGAATTGTCGTATTTCTAGGAATAACTTTTTCAACCAATCCACCCATCGTTTCTAGGCCGAGTGATAAAGGAATAACATCAAGTAACAAAATATCGCTGTCGGGCTTATTACCCGCCAAAATATCGGCTTGAATCGCAGCGCCAATGGCAACCACTTTATCGGGGTCAATAGACGTTAACGGTAAGCGATTAAAATATTTTTCAACCTGTTGGCGAACGATAGGAACACGTGTTGAACCACCAACCATCACCACTTCAATGACTTCATCAACACTAATATCAGCATCTTTTAATGCGCGTCGACAGGCACGTAATGTTTTAGTTACTAAGGTATTGATTAAAGATTCAAACATCACACGATTAACTTCACCATGTTTTTCATCACCATTTTCTAGCGTTAATGAGAAATTAATAACTTCATTTTCTGTAAGTTGTTCTTTAACGTAACAGGCCTGCTGTAACAATTGACGCTCTGTTGTTGCTGACAATGGTCGTTGCAAACCCGTCTGTTCGATAATGTGGTCAACAAGAAGATTGTCAAAGTCATCACCACCTAGCGCTGAATCACCACCGGTCGCTAATACTTCAAAGACACCTTTATTGAGACGTAATACTGAGATATCAAAGGTGCCACCGCCTAAATCATAAACGGCAACAATACCTTCTTTGCCACTGTCTAAACCATAAGCGACCGCAGCCGCAGTAGGCTCATTAAGTAAACGTAAAACTTTAAGGTCGGCAAGTTTTGCCGCATCTTTGGTACTGTGGCGCTGGGCATCATCAAAGTAAGCAGGCACAGTGATAACAACACCGGTCAACTCACCACCTAATGTATGTTCAGCACGTTGCTTTAAGCTTTTTAATATCTCTGCCGATACTTGCACTGGGTTTACTTCGCCAGTACGTGTAGTGATGCTCGGATGACTTTCGTCACCTGAAAAGGAATATGGCAGTGAAGGGTATTTTTTGCGGATATCAGCTAATGAACGACCAATTAGGCGTTTAGCTGAGACAATTGTATTTTCTGGATCACTTACCGAATGTGCTTTAGCAGCATGGCCTACCAAGACTTCATTCGCTTGGTAACTCACCACTGAGGGTAATATATCTCGACCTTCGTCATCAACTAAGGTTTCAGATAAACCACTTTTAACGCTGGCGATAAGAGAGTTAGTTGTACCTAAATCAATACCTGCGGCGAGGCGATGTTCATGAGGAACCGTGCTTTGGCCAGGTTCAGCTATTTGTAATAACGCCATTTTTAGACTCTTTTATATTCGATTACGATTAACGGGCGGTATGATATTTCATTGTAAATAAAAAAACATCGATTTGCTGTTATTTTATTAAACTAAAATTCATATGAACTAACGATCAGTCGTCATTGAAAAGTTGATCTTCTAATTTATCGAGATCGACACGTAACTTTTGATAAAA
This sequence comes from Colwellia sp. MB3u-55, assembly GCF_014076785.1. Lineage (NCBI taxonomy): Bacteria > Pseudomonadati > Pseudomonadota > Gammaproteobacteria > Alteromonadales > Colwelliaceae > Colwellia > Colwellia sp. MB3u-55. Next base: position 90,876 of record NZ_JACGUS010000077.1, on the reverse strand, counting down.
CTTTAACTTTCGTAATTTATCACCCGCCAATAAGTTTGACTGGATGGTGTTTTCATCAAGCAAGGTATGCATCTCTAAAGCGAGTTCTTCAAAGCCGGTATTTAATACTGCAGCATAACTTAGAATGGCAGCTTCATGGTCGTCAGCATGCTTAACATCGTCAAGCATTTCATGTAATTCCATTTGGCGCATTAAAAAACTGTTATCACTAAATGAAGCTTGTTCATTTGGCTGATCACTTTCTCGCAATGTTAATAGATATTGTGCACGTTTTAAGGGATGTTTTAGTGTTTGATAGGCATCATTAATTAAGGTGGATCTTTTAACGGCGACTAATTGCTCTTGACTAGAAGCATGAGCGAACTTGTCTGGATGTACTTTTTTTTGTAGTGTTTGGTAAATATCAGCTAATTTATGAACATTGAGTTCATATTGCTCTGTAAAACCGAAAATCTGAAAATAATTCACAAAAACTCCAGCGAACGACTTAACATTAAGTCGTTCACAAAATATATACCACCGCGACCAAGTTATTTGCTACTCAGCAATATTTAAAAGGCTTAGAGACTTGGTATTAAACGTTAAAGCTTTCACCACAACCACACTCGCCTTTGGCATTCGGGTTTGTGAATTTAAAACCTTCGTTTAGACCTTCCTTAACAAAATCAACTTCAATACCGTCAAGGTAAACTAAACTTTTTCCATCGATAATGATATTCACATCAGAGATTGAAAACAACGTATCATCTTCATTTAACTCATCAACAAATTCCATCACATAAGCTAAACCAGAACATCCCGTTGTTTTAATACCAAGACGTAAACCGAGACCTTTGCCTCGATTGGTAATAAATGACTGAACACGGTCTGCTGCGTCTTTCGTCATTGTAACACTCATAAATAACTCCGATGTTTAAACAGTTTTACTGCGGTAATCTTCAATCGCTGCTTTGATAGCATCTTCAGCTAAAATAGAGCAATGAATTTTTACAGGCGGTAAAGCAAGCTCTTCGGCAATAGCAGTATTTTTAATTTTCCCTGCTTCGTCAATTGACTTACCTTTTACCCATTCAGTCACTAATGAACTTGATGCAATTGCAGAACCACAACCATAAGTTTTAAATTTAGCGTCTTCAATAATACCGTCAGCGTTGATTTTTAGTTGTAACTTCATTACGTCACCACATGCCGGTGCGCCAACCATTCCTGTTGCTACTTGTGGATCGTTTTTATCCATTGAGCCAACATTACGTGGGTTTTCATAGTGATCAATTACTTTTTCTGAATAAGCCATGATTTCTCTCCTAATAGCGATGAACGAAACAAAATGCCCGCTCATCAGTAAAATTTTTAGTGGGGATGCTTAGTGAGCAGCCCATTCAATTGAGTCTAGATCAATACCGTCTTGGAACATTTCCCAAAGTGGTGACATATCACGTAAATGCCCAATTGATTTTTGAATAAGTGTAATCGCGTAGTCTACTTCTTCAGTCGTGGTAAAACGGCCAAAGCTAAAACGAATTGAGCTATGTGCCATTTCGTCATTTAAACCTAAAGCACGTAGAACATACGAAGGCTCTAAACTAGCTGAAGTACATGCTGAGCCAGAAGAAACCGCTAAATCTTTAAGCGCCATAATCAAAGACTCACCTTCAACAAAGTTAAAACTTACGTTTAAGTTACCCGGATAACGATTATCAAAATCTCCGTTAACAAAAACTTGTTCCATGGTGTTCAAGCCAGCCCATAAACGATCACGCATTTCAGTTACGTGAGCGATGTCTTGAGTAATTTCTTCTTTGGCAATACGGCAAGCTTCACCTAAACCAACGATTTGATGCGTTGGCAATGTACCACTACGCATACCGCGTTCGTGTCCTCCGCCATGCATTTGAGCTTCAAGACGAATACGAGGCTTACGACGTACATACATAGCGCCCATACCTTTTGGACCATAGAATTTATGTGCTGAAATTGACATTAAATCAATTTTCAACTTTTCCATGTCTACTTCGATTTTGCCAACACTTTGTGCACCATCAACATGAAAAACAATTTTACGTGCTCGACACATTTCGCCGATTGCAGCGACGTCTTGAATAACACCAATTTCATTATTAAGATGCATAATGCTAACTAATATAGTGTCATCACGCATAGCTGCTGCTAATTTATCAAGATCAATCAAACCACTGCTCTCAGGATCTAAATAAGTCACTTCAAAACCTTGACGCTCTAGTTCGCGACAAGTATCTAAAACAGCCTTATGCTCTGTTTTACAGGTAATAACGTGCTTACCTTTTTTACGATAAAAGTTGGCAGCGCCTTTAATGGCTAGGTTATTTGACTCGGTAGCTCCTGAGGTAAAAACAATCTCACGAGGGTCGGCATTAATAAGCTCTGCGACTTGATTTCGTGCAATATCAACCGCTTCTTCAGCTTGCCAGCCAAATTTGTGTGAACGAGATGCAGGGTTACCGTAAAAACCGTCAGTAGTCATATACTGCATCATTTTTTCTGCAACACGTTTGTCTACAGGTGTTGTAGCTGAGTAATCAAAATAAATAGGAAGCTTCATTCGCTAACGTTCTCCAGTTTAACAACACGCATTTAGTGCATGTCGTGCATAATATTCTTGGTTTTAATTAATGTTTCTAATGACGGCATAACTTTGTTTGCTCGCGCATGTGCTTTGTCTTGTCGTCTAGACACTAATTTCACATTGCGTTGCTCAACAAGTTCGGCCAACGTTATGTTTTTTAAAAAATCTTCGATTCGGTCACTTAAACCTTCCCACAACGTATGGGTTAAGCATTCGTCACCGTTTTGGCAATTACCTTTACCGTCACATCTCGTCGCTTTAATAGATTCATCAACAGCATTGATAACATCAGCAATCGAAATTTCTGCAGAACACATCCCTAAGCGATAACCTCCGCCAGGACCTCTAATACTATTTACTAAACCATATTTTCTTAACCGAGAGAATAGTTGTTCTAAATATGACAACGAGATCCCCTGTCGCTCTGAAATATCGGCTAAAGGTACGGGTCCAGTTACTGCATGTATTGCTACATCTAACATAGCAGTTACAGCGTAACGCCCTTTTGAAGTCAGTTTCATTGTGTGCCCCTGTCGAATCGTTATCAATTTTACATAACCTTATAAAATAGTCAACTAAATACCCGACTGTTTTACTCAAGTATTCTACACCTGTTGTAAAAACAAGCAATTAATAGCGCGATACCTAAGTTTGATAGGGACAAACATCAGTTAACTCATCAATTATTTTCTATTATATTTCAGGATCAAATGACTCTACACGTTTTTCTCGACGTTTAGCCGCCGCTATTTCATCTTCAATAAATTCGCCAACTCGTAGCTCGGGTAAATCCTCTAGACATACTTCACCACCAAGATGATTGACTTCTTTACATAAATCAGCGACTTTTTTATCCATTAAGTGCATATGATCAAGTACTCGACCAATGGCTTTAGCGACAGGATCAGGATTATCTGCAGATACCGCATAGGCATCGAAACCAAACTTTTTAGCCACTTGGTCACGTTGTTCTTTTTCTGACTGGCTTTTTTCATTAACAATACGTGCTGGAATACCAACAGCTGTTGCATTAGCAGGCACATCTTTCACCACCACAGAGTTTGAGCCAACTTTACCGCCTTTACCGATAGTAATGGGGCCAAGGACCTGAGCTCCTGCACCGATAACCACGTTGTCTTCTAATGTTGGATGACGTTTACCGGCATTCCAGCTTGTGCCTCCCAGAGTAACACCGTGATACAAGGTAACATCGTTGCCAATCTCAGCGGTTTCACCAATAACGATCCCCATGCCATGGTCAATAAAAAAACGACGTCCAAGTGTTGCTCCTGGATGAATTTCAACACCAGTTAACCAACGTGAAAATGTAGATAAGCTACGCGCAAGTAAATACCAGTTATTTTTCCACAACTTATGGCTCAAGCGATGGATCCAAATGGCATGCATACCAGGATAATTGGTGAGAACTTCTAGTGTATTTCGAGCGGCGGGATCTCTATCAAAGACACTTTTAATATCTTCTCTGATACGGCTGAACATATTTCTATCCTTCTATATATTGGTTAAGGCAAGTACCAATATATACCCGTTATCGGCCAACATGCTGAATTTAGAAGGCACTTTGCACGAAACGGGTATGATTGCTTACTTTTATTATTCTTTGTTTGCTTCTTTATTATTAGCTTTAGCGGCTCTTTGCACTGAAGCTAAAATTCCACGCATCATTTTGACTTCTTTAACATCGGGACGGGCGCGATTGAATAAGCGGCGTAACTTAGTCATCACTAAACCTGGATGACTCGGCGTTATAAAGCCAGTTTCTTTTAAAGCATCTTCAAAATGTTGATAAAAGCGCTCAGTTTCGTCCATAATCGGATACTCGTCTTCATCAAGCGTCTTTTTTGGTAAATTTTTACTTAAATTTTCGCCTTTCGTTTGAAATGCTTTTTGTTGATCAATTAAAAAACTAGTCCGCACTTCATAACTTAAGGTTTGAACCGCCATCGCTAAGTTCAACGAACTGTAATCAGGGTTTGCTGGAATTTGCACATGAAAATGACAAAGTTGTAATTCGTCGTTAGTTAAACCACTGCTCTCACGACCAAAAACTAAAGCAACTGGAAAGTTATAGGCTTCTTCGACAAGTTTTTCTCCACAGCCTCTTGGCTCCAACATTGGCCAAGGTAAAGTACGAGAACGTGCACTGGTACCAACGACTAAACCACAATCACTAATAGCTTCCGCTAAAGTAGCAACAACCTTGGCATTTTTTAGTACATCAGTAGCCCCTGCTGCTAAAGCTTGTGCTTGACCATTTGGCATTTCAATAGGATCAACTAATATAAGTTCACTTAGCCCCATTGTTTTCATGGCGCGTGCGGCTGAACCAATATTACGACAATCGGAAGTATTAACTAATACAATCCGAACATTACTTAAAAGTGATGATTGCTCTGACATTATCTTAAATTACTCAATTTATAGTTAATTTATAAAATAAATTATACCTACTGGTATTAACTATCTAGATGGCTAAAATTGATAATAATATTATCATAGAACATTAACCTTGTGCTGAGAAAAAATCATCAAATTTATTGAGAATGGTTAGTGCGAAAAATTATGTGTTAGTTATTAAACATCTATGAAATTTTTTCTTTGATATTTTATATAAAAAACAATGTCGCTAATTACCGATAACTTTGCTATAATTTTCGCGCTTGAAAATCCGCTCGGCGGCAAGCCTCGTTCTTTATAAAAGTTGTTATACTGTTTAATTCTATTTACAAATATGTAAAAGGTAGTCTCTATATGCATCCTATGCTTAATATTGGTATTCGCGCTGCGCGTAACGCAGGTAAAGTTATTGTTCGTGCCATCGAACAATTAGATAAAGTTGAAGTTCAAGCAAAAGGGACAAATGATTTTGTCACTAGTGCTGACCTAAGCGCTGAAGAAGCCATTATTGAAACATTAAAAAAATCATACCCTAACCATACAATTATTGGTGAAGAATGTGGTGTGATCAAAGGAAAAGATGACGACTTCCAGTGGGTTATTGATCCAATAAACGGTACAACGAACTTTATTAAAGGCATTCCACATTTTTCAGTGTCTATTGCTTTGAAAGTCAAAGGTAAATTAGATCAAGCCATCATCTTTGATCCTTCTCGCGGTGAACTTTTTACTGCTAGTCGTGGTAAAGGCGCACAACTTAATGGCTTTCGTATTCGCGTAAAACAACATAAAGAACTCTCTGGTGCCATTGTTGCCACAGGTTTCCCATTTAAGCACAAGCAACACAGCAACGCTTACTTAGAAATGTTTAAAACATTATTTACTAAATCATCAGATCTTCGCAGCTCGGGCTCTCCAGCTTTAGATTTAGCTTATGTCGCTGCCGGACGTGTTGACGGATATTTCCAAATTGGTTTAAAACCTTGGGAATCTGCTGCTGGTGAATTATTAATTATTGAAGCCGGTGGTTTAGTCACTGATTTCGTTGGCGATCACAACCATACTGTTTCAGGTAATATTGTTGCTGCTTGTCCACGTTTATTAAAAACTATTCTAAAAGATATCCGCCCTCACTTAGGTGAAGCGTTAAATAAATAGTCACCATTTAGATAAATAGATTTGAAAGAAGCGCTTACGGCGCTTTTTTTATACCTTGGTAATACTTATTAACATTAAATTTACTTTGTAACGTTACTTTTATTGGTGTTTGGATAAATAAAAGGCACAATATCAGCAATATTTATTTAATCATTAAAATAAGGTTTCTCTCATGAAGTGGGCAGCGCTAAGCTTTTCATTATTAACTGTTCTTGCGAACACTGGCTGTAATACAGCAGAAAAATCAATTAACTCAGTAAAAATCAGCCAACCATCTGATCAGACTGATGTGGTTGATAACGCCATCAATATTGAATATAGCAAGTTCGTCTTAGCTAACGGCTTAGAAGTTGTACTTCATATAGACCGCTCAGACCCAGTTGTTGCTGTTGCATTAACGGCACATGTTGGATCTGCTCGTGAAACACAAGGACGAACAGGCTTTGCTCATTTATTTGAACATTTGCTCTTTCTTGAGTCTGAAAATCTGGGTAAAGGTGGGTTAGACAAAATGAGTGCCCGTATTGGCGGCTCGGGTGCAAACGGCTCCACTAGCCGCGATAGAACAAATTACTATCAAACTGTCCCCAATGATGCTTTAGAAAAAATGATCTGGGCTGAAGCTGACAAACTAGGGTTTTTTATTAATACGGTGACCGAAGAAGTACTCGCCAAAGAAAAACAAGTGGTTAAAAATGAAAAAAGACAAAGTTATGACAACCGACCTTATGGTCATACACAGTATGTTATTGATAAAAATCTTTATCCAGAGAGTCACCCATACAACTGGCAAGTGATTGGTTCATTATCTGATTTACAAAACTCAACACTTCAAGATGTTAAAGATTTCTTTAAAAGCTGGTATGTACCCAATAATGTTACCTTGGTTATTGCCGGTGACTTTGATGAAGCACAAGCAAAAGCTTGGGTACATCAGTATTTTGATGAGATTAAGGCGGGTAATGAAATAACGCCCCTTGCCAAGCAAGCGGCAAATCTAACAACAACCAAGAAAATTTATCATGAAGATAATTTTGCTAAGTTACCCGAACTCAGCCTAACTTGGCCAACAGTCCCACAATATCACTCAGACAGTTACGCATTAAATGTTTTAGTTCAATTGCTCAGTGAGGGTAAGAAAGCCTTACTCAATAAAAAGCTAATTGATGAATTAACCTTGACCTCTCGAGTAACCATGTATCACTACCAATCAGAGTTGGCTGGCCAATTAATGGTAAAGGTAAGAGGCTTTGAGAAAACTGACTTAAACCAGATTGACCAAGCAATTAGTCAAGCACTGAACGAGTTTGAAACAAAAGGTTTTAGTGATGAAGATCTTGCTACGATTAAGGCAGGTCAAGAAACAGCCTTCTATCGTGGGCTTTCAAGTGTATTAGGTAAAGGCTTTAAATTAGCACAATATAATATCTTTACTCAAGATCCTGGTTTTATTAACCAAGAAGCTAAAAATATTTTAGCCGTCAACAAAGCAGATGTTTTACGTGTTTATCATCAATATATTAAAGACAAAAGTTTTGTTGCCACCAGCTTTGTACCGAGAGGTCAAAAAAACTTGGCATTAAAAAACTCTATAAAAGCACAAATCATTGAAGAAAAAATTGTCGCTAATGCCGAACAAAGTTTTGATGCTGGCCAGCAATCACGTTATGTAAATACACCTTCAAGTTTCAATCGAGCCAGTGAACCTAAATATGGTGAAGCCCCAACGCTATCGGTACCTACCGTTTGGCAAAGTCAGTTAAGCAATGGGCTACATTTTTACGGGATAAAAAATAGCGAAGTCCCTTTAGTACAGCTTGAGATAACGTTTGCTGGTGGCTTATTACTTGATAATATACAAAAAGTTGGTGTCGCCAACTTGGTCGCTGAAATGATGAATAAAGGGACTAAGTATAAAAGTCCTCAACAACTAGAAGAAGCGATTAATAAACTTGGCGCTACCATTAGTATTTATGCGACTCAAGAGTCAATAAAACTGTCAGCCAGTACTTTAGCAAGAAATTATCAAGCAACTGTCGACTTGATCACAGAGATGCTTTTAGCGCCTCGCTGGGATGAAAAAGAGTTTACTCTCACCAAGCAAGATATTATTAGTCAAATAATACAACAGCAAACCAACCCCAACCAATTGGCTAATAACCAAATGAATAAATTACTTTATGGTAAAAATCATATTTTATCGAATAACTTATTAGGGACATTATTGTCTGTTGAGGAAGTCACTTTAGCTGATTTAAAAATATTTTATCAAACAAAACTGTCGCCAAATTTAACGGATATTCATATTGTTGGCGATATCGATGAAACAAGCGTATTAACGGCTTTTAAAAAATTAGAAAATAATTGGCTTAATACTAAGGCTGTTTTGCCTAAGATGTTACCCGCAGCGCTACCCACAGCATCAACCCTATATTTCTATGATGTGCCCGATGCTAAGCAATCGCAGTTGAGAATTGGCTTACCAGCCTTAAATGCTATGCATAAAGATTTCTATAGTGCTCAAGTGATGAATTATATTTTAGGCGGTGGTAGTTTCGCTTCAAAACTCACCCAAGAATTACGTGAAGGAAAAGGTTATACCTACGGCGTGCGTTCAAGTTTTAGTGGCAGAAAATCAAGTGGCGAGTTTATCATTAGCAGTGGTGTGCGCACCAATGTCACATTAGAGGCTACAGCATTAATAAAATCGCTGGTAGAAAATTATCAAACTGATTTTACTGAGCAAGATTTAGCAACCACTCAAAGCTATTATTTAAAGAGTAATGCGAGAAAATTCGAAACATATAACGCTAAACTGACCATGTTAGAAAATATTAGCCAATACAACTTGCCGATAAACTATGTATTAGCACGAGCAAAATCAGTTCAAAGCTTAACTTTGGCTAACGTCAAGTCTTTAGCCAATCAACATTTACACCATCAACAAATGATTTACTTAGTGGTAGGTGATGCAAAATCACAACTACCACGTTTAAAGGCATTAGGGTTAGGAGAGCCGATTCTTTTAAATGTTAATTAATTAAGAAAGATGAATGTCAGCCTAGTGATTAACCACTAGGCTGACAAATATATAGAGTTCAAAAAGATATAAAGGGTGACAGCGCGTTTAGGGCTTAACCATTGACATTGACTTGTTGCCTATCTTGCATAAATAACACTAACACAAAGCCAATAAATGCCGCAGAAGCCGCTAGATTATAGGCAAGTTCACTGCCTTGCCCTCCTTGCCAAACGATACCAGCAATATAAGCGCCAATCGCACCACCTAGACCATAAACACCACCGATATAAATAGCTTGGCCACGATTTTGTTGGTCGTGATTAAAATGTTGATGGATAAATTGGATAGAAACACTATGGTACAAACCAAAACTCAGCGCATGTATGCACTGTACTAAAACAAGTACCCAAATGACATCGGCAAAACTACCCGTCATAAACCAACGTAACGAGGTGAGTAATATACTGATGGCCAGCAAGGTTTTTAGTCGGAAGTATCGAAAGAATATACTCGCATAGATAAAAATAAGAATTTCAGCCAATACCGAGATGGTAATAAAGATACCAACCGCAAATCCTGGATAACCGAGCTCTCGAAGGTAGAGGGCAAAAAAACCATAATAAGGACCAAAACTCATTTGTAACATCAGGCCAGCAAGAAAAAAGAATATAAATGAGCGACTGAATATTTTATCACTAATTTTTTCGACCTGCTGCACAGGATTCTTAGTCTTTTTTGCAGGGGTGAGTTTCATGCTTGAAAGAAATAGTCCCGCCAGCACCATTACACCTAAATAGGTAAAAGCATCTGCGGAATATCGTTCAATTAAATCCCCTGCTATCACAGCTAAGAAAATAAAACCGATACTGCCCCATAAGCGTATGCGCGCATAAATTTTAGCACTACGTCTAATGGAGTTAAGAGTAAGCACTTCAAGCTGAGGTAAAACAGCGGTCCAGAACAAGCTAAAAATCGCTAAACAAAAAACAACAGGCCAATAACCGTTTAGCCAAAAAAGTAATGAAAAACTCAATAATGCCAACAAGGCTCCACTGCGAATAATGGCTAATTGTTTACCTGATTTATCGGCGGCAAAAGCCCAAAAAGTTGGACCAATAATTTTAGTGGCTGTAATAATAGCCAGAATTTCACCTATTTCAATTGAGCTAAAGCTTTTAGCATCAAGAAAAACAGGTAGGAAGGGAATGATCAAGCCTAAAATAGCAAAATACCAAAAGTAACTCGAAGACAGCCTGACAAACTTGACTGATGTCATCACTTTTGGTTTTTAATTATAAACACTACTTAAGCTTCAATATCAGGTGTTACGCAAACAACATCAGCATTTTGTCCGCGATGACGTAAAAAATGATCCATCAAGGTTAGTGCTAACATAGCTTCAGCAATAGGAACCGCACGAATACCCACACAAGGGTCATGGCGACCTCTAGTTACTAAGTCAGTCGCTTTACCATCTAAATCAATGGTTTTACCACTAACACCAATACTTGAAGTTGGTTTCATCGCAATATTTGCAACAATACTTTGTCCTGATGAAATTCCGCCTAAAATGCCTCCACTGTGGTTACTTGCAAAACCCTCAGGTGTTAACTCATCGCGGTGCTCTGAGCCTCTTTGATTGACGACAGCAAAACCATCACCAATTTCAACACCTTTAACAGCATTTATGCCCATAAGCGCATGAGCGATATCAGCGTCCATTCGATCAAAAATAGGTTCACCTAAACCAACAGGAACGTTAGTGGCTCGCACCATTATTTTAGCGCCAATGGAATCCTTTTCACGAATAATACCACGCAATAATTCGTCTAAGGTTTCAAGTTTAGTTTCGTCAGGAAAGAAAAATGGATTATTTTCTACAATATCCCAATCAATTTTAGTTGCGTAAACATCACCTATTTGGGTAACACACCCCTGAATTTCAACATTAAATTTTTCTTTTAAGTACTTTTTAGCTACGGCGCCTGCGGCAACTCGCATAGCTGTTTCACGTGCTGACGATCTTCCCCCGCCACGATAGTCACGAATACCATATTTTTGCCAATAGGTATAATCGGCATGACCTGGACGAAAGCTTTGCGCGATATTTCCATAATCTTTTGAACGTTGATCGGTATTTTCAATTAACAGCCCAATAGGCGTTCCTGTGGTTTTGCCTTCAAAAACACCCGACATTATTTTAACCTGATCGGCTTCACGACGTGCCGTAGTATAACGAGAAGTGCCAGGACGACGACGGTCAAGATCATCTTGTAAGTCAGCTTCTGATAAGGCGAGTCCTGGCGGACAACCATCAATAATTGCACCTAAGCCTAAACCATGGCTTTCACCAAATGATGTTACGGTAAATAATTTTCCAAAGGTATTGCCTGACATGAATATATCTTCTCTCTATTATTTGAATACACGATTACGGTAAATAAGCTGAATTACTTTTGTTCAAATGCTTGCGTAAAACTATTTTGATGGCTTGTTAACTGTTCTTTAGTCAACATAAATACACCATGACCACCATTTTTAAAGGTTAACCACGTAAAAGGCACCTGTGGATAAACATGCTCAACATGAATTTGAGAATTACCTACTTCACAAATTAAAACACCGTTCTCATTTAAATGACTCGCCGCTTGAGCAAGAATTTCACGAACAATATCTAAGCCATCGACACCCGAACCTAAGCCCATTTCTGGCTCATGTAAGTATTCTTGCGGTAATGCGTCAACGTCTTCTTGATCAACATAAGGTGGATTAGTTACGATTAAATCATAACTTAGCCCCTCAACCCCAGAAAAAACGTCAGATTGAATTGGAATAACTTGTTCTGTTAAACCATGATTTTCAATATTAATTTGTGCAACATTTAATGCATCAATTGATAAATCGAGCGCATCAACCTCGGATTCAGGAAATGCTACAGCGCAAGCAATGGCAATACAGCCGCTTCCCGTACATAAATCAAGAATACGTTTAGGTGGATTTTCTGGTGAAAAATTTGACGAAAAGTGTTGCTCTATTAATTCACCAATAGGTGAACGTGGTACTAAAACCCGCTCATCAACATAAAAGGGTAAGCCAACAAATTGAGCATGATTAGTTAAGTATGCAGCCGGCAGTTGTTCGACGATACGGCGTTCAATTAAGGCCAATACCGCTGATTTTTCAGTGGATGTTAAACGACAATTAAACACTTGTTCATTTAGTTCTACTGGCAAGTTTAAAGCGAACATCACTAAAGTAATAGCTTCATGCCACGCATTATTAGTACCGTGACCAAAAAAAAGCTCGGCTTGATTAAATTCACTGGTGGCAAACCGTAGATAATCACCTATGGTAAACAGTTCATCCTTAATCGGTGAAAAATCAACTTCGTTCACATTTACTCTCTTTATTTAACAAGTTTTATAAGGGGTATTATAACAATTAAATTAATTAATGGTGCAAATTTAAATGAAGATAAATTTTCAAGAACAAGACGATTGATTGACTAATAGCTGGCTATTGTGATTAAAAGCAACGCTGTTTTTGGATATTTAGAGCATTAACATTGATCATTGAGTTAATTTACTGAGTATTATAACCTTTTGCTTGTTATTGCCCACAGATGTTTTTAGAATTTGAATTGTTTTCCCTCTTAAAGTAAGAATGTAGTTTCCAATATGAAATTTAAAGACGCATTGACACCCGATGAGAAAGATTTATTTATGCAGGCTATTGGTAAAGTAAAGCCAATTGTGCAAGATAAAATTGCGCCTATAAAAAAGCAAAGCCAAAATCAATCTTTACATCTTGGAAAAAACAAAGGAGATGCGAAGAAAAAACAACATGCTGAGTTCTACTTTTCTGATGAGTTTGAACCAAATCTGAATCAGCAAGGGCCGATGAAATATGTGCGTGAAGATGTTGACAGCTTTGAGGCTAAAAATTTAAGACGCGGTCAGTACGCACCCGATTTAATTTTAGATTTACATGGTTTAGATCAGAAAACAGCCAAATTAGAAATTGCCGCGCTAATGTTTGCTTGTAAAAAAGAACATGCGAAGTGTGTCTGTATTGTACATGGCTTAGGTTCACAGGTGCTTAAAAATAAAGTCCCACATTGGCTAGTGCAACACCCTGACGTAATGGCTTTTCATCAAGCACCACTTGAGTGGGGTGGTAATGGCGCATTATTGGTTTTAGTTGAACTTAATGATCGCTTCGCTGATATTATCTAACCAGAGCACTAAAGACTGTTGGGTGTCGTATGCGAAACTAACCGCCCTTTCGCTGAACTAATATCATAATCAATAACCGCAATAGAGGCGGTTTCAAATAACGGCGCATGTTGACCACAGGTAAACTCCTCCACTAAATAGCAGACCAAAGGCATATGTGAAACAATAAGTACATTTGCCTGGGCATTATCGATGAAAGCAACATCAATATAATTATGCATTTGTTGAGCTGAGTCTTCTGGCGTTATAAATTCAAGCGTAGTTAGAGTTGTTGTAGTTGCTAAGATGTTTTTTACAATTTTTGCGGTTTGTTGAGCGCGAACATAAGGGCTAACAAAAATAGCATCAAAGTGCTCTTTTTGATGGACCAATTTCTTTGCCATCATTTCAGCTTCACGTTGACCAACCGCAGTTAATTCACGACTTTTATCAGAAGGAGCCATTGCTTGAGCTTGACCATGTCGCATTACAAATATTCGCATAAATTTTCCAAATAACATCATATTTTCAAATCGATGGCATTTTAGCGCTTATTTCAGTCTATAGTATAGATAATTAATAGATAAATTAAGAATACAATAGACTCTAGTTGGTGCTTCAGGTAATTTAACTAGATAATTAAAATAATCTTAGAAACAAACGCTTACCTTTCCAGTGTTCGTCACAAATGAGGTTGCTGCAGTGTTTGCCGGAGCCGATATTGAAACAAAGCCCAAATGACAACAAGCAATATAAAACCTTAACATTAGCTAATGGCTTGCGTGTTCTATTAGTTCACAACGAACAAACCAATAAATCAGCTGCAGCATTGGCAGTAAATATTGGCCACTTTAGTGACCCCAGCAACCGTGAAGGTTTAGCCCATTTTCTAGAACACATGCTATTTTTAGGCACTAAGTCTTATCCTGATGGCAGTGAATATCAAAAATATATTAGTCAACATGGCGGCAGTAATAATGCATGGACAGCAACTGAGCACACCTGTTTTTTCTTTGATATTCAACATCAACATTTTACTTTTGCTTTAGATCGTTTTAGCCAATTCTTTATCAGTCCGTTACTCTCACAAGAGTTTGTTGAAAAAGAACGTCAAAATGTAGATGCTGAGTTTAAACTTAAACTTAAAGACGATATTCGTCGTTTATACGATGTTCACAAAGAAACTATCAATCAAGCTCATCCTTTTTCAAAATTCTCGGTTGGTTCAATTGATACTCTAGCCGACAGAAAAGAAAGTGACCTAACAACCGAAATACGTGACTTTTTTCAACAACACTATCGTGCCAATATAATGACACTTGTTTTAGAAGGCCCGCAGTCACTTGATGAGTTATCGCAATTAGCAAAGAATAAATTTACCGATATAAAAGCTGCAACCTCACCCCCAAAAGCAATAGATACACCGCTTTATTTACCTGAGCACCAACAAATAAAAATCAATGTAAAACCGGTAAAGAATGATAGGCAACTTATTGTTAGTTTTGCAATGCCCAGCATTGACCCCTACTACCGCAACAAACCAGAATCTATTTTGACCTATTTATTGGGCCATGAGGGTAAAGGCAGTATATTGTCTTATCTGAAAAAGCAGCGTTGGGCACTTAGCTTAACCGCTGGTTCAGGAGTAAATGGTTCAAACTTTAAAGATTTCAATTTAAGTATTTCGCTTACTGAATTAGGTGAGCAGCATATTAACGAAATCATTAGCAGTATTTTTTCTTACCTAAATTTAATGAAGAGCAAACCTGTTGATGAGTTTTATTATCAAGAAAAGCAGGCAATCGCTAATTTATCGTTCAGTTACCAAGAAAAACTAAAACCCTTAGATTCTGTTTGTCAGTTAGTTATTAACATGCAGCATTACGGACCCGAAGATTATATTTACGGTGACTACATAATGGATGGTATGCAACAACAAGAAATCAATGTCTTGTTGGGCTATTTATCAGCAAGTAATATGCGCATTATTCATATTAGTGCGCAAAATGAATTTGATAAAAATAGTTTTTGGTACCAAGTCCCTTTCAGTATTGAAAAAATAACTCAACTGCAAATTAACACTTGGGAAAATGAAGCATTAACAGCTAACTTTTCTTTGCCACTAAGTAATCCTTATATTGTCAAAGAGCCCAAAATATATCCGTGTAAACCTGTTGCTAAGCAGAGTAATAAAACCCCCAAATTAATTGAAAAAATTGATGGTTTATCTGTTTGGTTTAAACAAGACAGTACTTTTATTGTCCCCAAGGGCTATATTTACATTGGTATTGATGCACCCTTAACGATAAAAGACAGCAAACATATTGCAATGACACGGTTATTTGTTGATTTGTATAGCGATGCTGTTATTGAACAGCATTATGATGCTGAATTAGCTGGAATTCATTACCATTTGTTTTCGCACCAAGGTGGTATTACCTTACAACTATCAGGGGTTAGTACTAAACAAGACAAGTTACTCGAACAGTTATTGATAAGTCTAGTCACTGAGAACTTCATTGAAGAAAAGTTTGAGTTATTTAAAAAACAATTGATTAACCACTGGCATAACGCGCAAACCAGTAAATCTATTTCACAATTATTTTCGATTCTTAGCTCAACAATGCAACCTAAAAACCCAACCAGTAGTTCTCTCGCTAACGCGCTAGAAAACACTTCTTTTGAAGAGTTTGTCTCCTTTAGAGAACACTTGTTTGATGAGATAACTATTGAGGCGTTAATGCATGGCAATTGGTTACCTGAACATGCGTTGAAATTTAGTGAACAATTAAAGGCAGCATTTAGTCATCATTATTCAGATAAGTATGCCGTTAATGTACCTGTTCTTGATATTGAAGACCAAGGTGACATTCACCTTCCTTTGCATTTACCAGAACATGATCATGCTGCCGTGGTGTATTACCCGTTCGTAGGAAAAGATTTAACAACAATAGCGATAACGATGATCGCCAGCCAAATATTGTCACCCCTATTTTTTCAAGAAATGCGCACTGAAAAACAATTTGGTTATCTGGTAGGGGTTGGCTTCATTCCTATTAATCGTTATCCAGGTATCGCTTTCTATATACAGTCACCGCACGTTGACGCCACTGTTTTAGTAAAAGAAATAAACGAGTTTATTAATAGAGCACAGGACAATTTAACACTGTTATCTGAGCAAGATTGGCAACATATTCAACAAGGCTTGGCGAGTCAATTACAAGAAAAAGACTCTAGTTTGCGAATAAAGAGCCAACGATTTTGGGCCGCTATTTGTAATAAAGAAACGAATTTCGACGAGAAACAAAAATTGATCAACGTTATTTTGTCATTGGCGATTGATGATATTAGTCGCTTCTTTACTCAACAACTTTTATTTAACAACAATACCGACAGGATAACCTTAGCGAGTTACCAAGAAAACATGGCGGAAAATGATGAGAAAACATTGCAGCACAATGAAAGTATTGAAAAAAAATTAAAAAATTGTCAAAGAAAATACTAAACCTGCCGATAAAATATTAGGGCTAATGATATTAACTTATCTGAGTATCTTATTCATATAAGGGTAAATAAGTTGACTTAGCTCTAGCCATGATTTTTAATGTGGCTTGATGCAATATAAATAACAAAAATAATAAAATTGCTTGCTTAATTTATACCGTTCAAACGGTCCAACAATTCATTATAAATATTTTTTTCTATTTTATATTATGAGTGGTGTAAATGAGCCTAATTGAAGCTTCTATCCAAGGTTGTATTTGTGCTTAATTTTTTTTCCAAGACTCATCTGATAAAATTCCAACAATTCTTCCGCATTTTATGTTTACTTACTCTCACGCTCATATTTGGTACCCAAAGTGCTTTGGCTGAACAAAAAACAACAGAAAACCTCATTGCAGAAAACACCTCACTATCCAGCCAAGCCACTTTAAAATTCAAGCATTTACTATCTGCTGACGGCTTAAGCAAAGATAATGTTTTTGATATCGCCCAAGATCTTGATGGTTTTATATGGATAGCGACAGAAGATGGCCTTAATAGGTATGACGGCAAGAGCTTTGTACATTATCGAAAAAACTTAGAAGACCCTAACTCCATTGCAAATAACTTTATCCGTAAGGTTTTTGTTGATAAGGATGGTGTGCTTTGGGTGGGAACTGCAAAAGGGTTAAGCAAGTATAATGTACTACTTGATAATTTTGAGAGTTTCTACCATCAAGACGGAAATAATGAATCATTAAAAGACGATATGATTTGGGATATATATCAAGATAATGCTGATAACATTTGGGTTTCTACCACAGATAGCATTCATAAATTTGACATAACAAATAATAATTTTAAACAAATAAAAATTCATGGGCTTGAAGATGAATTAAGAGAAATAAAAACTATTTATCAAGATTTGAAAGGAAACTTTTGGTTTGGCAGCTACGATAAGGGCATTTTTTTAGTGAATAAAAATCTAAATTATGCTGCATCATTACAAAAAGAAAACAATAAGTTCCATATAACTATTTCAGCAAAATCATTATTTGATATAAAAGAAATTAATGGTAAATACTGGTTAGGTACAGACAATGGTATTTATGTTTTAGATGAAAACTATAATCAAATCGACAGTTACAATACAACTCATCCAACCAATATACTTATTTCCAATAAAGTCAGAAGTATAGTGCTCAGTGATGATTCAACAATTTGGATTGGCACCGAAAATGGATTAAATATTATTGATCCACTATCAAAAAGTGTAAGAACATATCAAAAAGATCATACAAACAGTATTTCCAATAATAGCATTCACAGTATTATCAAGGATATGACCGGAAATTTATGGTTGGGTACATATGGAAAAGGGGTAAATGTATTTTTTAATGACTCGCTTCATTTTCAGCATTATTCAAATGGAATCCTCAATGCTTACATTAGTCGATTGGTAGAAACTACTGATGGTAAAATTTGGTTTAATGAAGTAGATGTCGGTATAAACTATATAAGAAATAAAACATCAGGTAATTATATAAAGGCCACAGAAAACAAAGAAATTTACCATATCGAAGCAGATAATAAGAATAACTTATGGCTGAGCACTAAATCAAACGAGTTATTTGTATATAAAGTTACCTCTGAAGAAACGGTAGAAATTAAAGACTGGAAAGAAAAATCAGCTTATGGGAGGAATTATCCTTTCAAAGTGTTTAATAATAAAGTTTGGTTTATAGATATCAATGGCAAACTAACAACATACCTCATGTCTAAAAATGAGTTTAGCCGTTATGATCTGAAAGCAAATAAGCGCTTAAAAACTTTTGATATCGATATTGAAAACAATACTCTTTGGGCAACATCAACGGATAATCAATTAGTCTCGATTGACTTATCAAGTCCACCTTATAATAAAAATAGTACTAATTATCATGAAATTAACGACATTAAATATTTGTCAACAATAGGGGTAACTTCTATAAAAGTCTCTGATTCATGGATTTGGTTAACCTCTCAGCAAGGTATTTTGCTCTATGATAAGGAAAGAAAGACGACTACTTATTTTAATAATAGTCACAAATTATTGAGCAATGCTATTGAAGCTATTCTTTTAGATAATAAAGAAAATGCGTGGTTTGCGACAAATGGAGCTATTACTTTAATTAACCCTTTTACAAAAGAAGTTAAAAATTTTGGTAAAGACCTACACCTTTCAGGTAAAGATTTCATAGAATTTTCTGCTTTAAAAACCATCAACAATGAGTTTATTTTCGGTAGTCAAAAAGGGGTTTTTAAATTTCAGCCACAAAAAGTTATACAAATAACACAAGTATTAAATATTCCAGTATTAACAAATTTATTAATCGCCAATAAAAAAATCAAAGTAAACGATCAAGAAGCCTCTTCAAAAGAGGGTGATTTTTATCTAAGTAGACAGCTAAGTCAGTTATCCAACTTAACCTTAAAACATGAACAATCACCCTTTACCATTGAATTTATTTCGCCAAATGCAAAATATCCTGACCAAATAGGATACCGATATCGTTTATTAAATTTAGAAGAAAATTGGATTGATGCGGGTAAAAACAACTACCGAGCGACCTATACCAACCTGAGTCACGGTGATTATATCTTTGAAGTTGAAGTCTATGATTTACTAGGTACTGTTCCAAGTCAAAAAATTACCTTAAACATCCATATTCTCGCTCCTTGGTGGTTATCGAAAACCGCCATTAGTATTTATACCATGCTTTGCTTTTTAGTGATTGGTTATGTGGTTCAGCAAATACGTCATAAGCGTTTATTTCACTTACAAATTCAAAAAAGTGAAGAGCGTTTGAAACTTTCCTTATGGGGCAGTGGCGATGAAATGTGGGATTGGAATATAATCACTGGCAAGATATATCGCTCAAATATTTGGGGGATCTTAGAATTTCCACAAGATGGTAAACGTAACGTCGGCTCAGATAAAACCAATATTAACGAACATGATATCGCGCGAGTTCGCGATGCAATAAACGACCATTTCGATAACGATACCGACCATTTTGAAGCGACCTATCGTGTTAAAAATAAAGATGATAAATGGATATGGGTACTCGATCGCGGAAAAATAGTTGAACGTGATGAAAAAGGCACCCCAACGCGTATGACAGGTACTTTAAAGGATATAAGCCGCATAAAAAAAGCTGATGAACGTTTAAAGTTATTTGCCAAGTGTATTGAAAATATTTCAGATGCGGTTGTTATATACGACCGTGCTTTTAATATTGTTGATGTCAATAAATCTTACCAGCGTATTACACAAAAAACGCGTAAAGAAATGCTTGGTATAACCTTAGAATTTGCCCAATATCCAAAAAGTTTCACCAAAGATGTAAAAAAGCACTTAATAACCAAAGGCAGTTGGCACGATGAAATAGAAAGTAAACGTGATAATGGCGAAGTGTATTTAACAGACCTGAATATAGACGTAATACTTGATGAGAATAAAAGTATTTCACATTTTGTTGGCGTATTTTCTGATATAACTAAGCGCAAAGAAACAGAAGCGGAACTGCGAAAACTCGCCAATAGCGATACCTTAACAGGCCTGCCTAATCGTTCATATTTTCAAGCTAATTTAACTCTGCTAGTTAATAAAAAAGCCCCTCATGCTCTACTGGTTTTTGATTTAGATAATTTTAAAAAGATTAATGACTCTATGGGACACGAAGTAGGAGACGTACTTCTATGTCAGGTAGCAAAAAGAATGCAAGCTGTTGGCAGAAAGCAAGATACGGTTTACCGCTTAGGTGGTGACGAATTTAGTATTATTATTGAAAACACCAACGATATCCATACAATCACCAGTATTGCTAAAGATGTGCTAACGACCATTGCTCAGCCGCTGAAACTGAGAAATCAAGAAGTGGTTCTTTTTAGTAGCTTAGGTATCGTACTTTATCCTGAAGATGGCATATCCCCGCAAGAGCTACTGAAAAACGCAGATACGGCCATGTACCATGCTAAAAATAATGGTGGTAATAAGTATCAGTTCTTTAGTGATTCGATGAATAAGGCAGCAGTTAAGCGCTTACAAGTTGAAAGCTTAATACGCCATGGTTTAAAAGAAGATTCTTTCTCAGTCTTCTATCAACCTAAAATTGAAATTTCTACCGGTAAAGTGGCCGGTATGGAAGCCTTAGTGCGTTTCGAAACCCCTAAAAAAGGCATCATTAGCCCAATAACGTTTATCCCTATTTCGGAAGAAACAGGCCAAATAATTGACATTGGCGAAGTGGTTTTAAGAAAGTCATGTTTTGCCACAAAAAAGTGGGTTGATGCCGGCTTATTTACAGGTCGTGTTGCGGTTAATTTATCTGCGGTGCAATTTACACAACCTAACTTAGTGGGCATGATCGCTGATATTCTCAAAGAAAGCCAATTACCCGCAAAGTACCTTGAATTAGAAATAACGGAAGGTACGGTAATGGATTCACCCCAAAAAGCCATTGATATTATGTTGCAAATTCGAGCTATGGGTATTCACTTATCGTTAGATGATTTTGGTACTGGCTACTCATCGCTCGCTTATTTAAAGAAGTTTCCGCTTAATACCTTAAAAATAGATAAAGCTTTTGTGGATGATATTGAAGAGTCAGAGCAAGGTCGTAATATGGTTGCCACTATAGTAACTATTGCACATAACTTAGGTATGCAGGTAGTCGCAGAGGGTGTAGAAACCAATCAACAGCTTAAATTCCTCTCTGGTTTACGTTGTGAGCAACTACAAGGTTATTTATACAGTAAACCATTACCCGAAGGCGACTTTCAAAAGTACCTACTTTCTTATCAAATTACCAAGGCATCGACAAGTTTTGGCAAACCGTCATTTTAATGCCATATTTTAGCTTAGAAGACTAAAGTAACCTCTCTGCAGCTTACAAAATATTGACACGCATGTGTCACCATAAAAACCATCCTAAAAGCCTTATTTAATAAGGCTTTTACTTTTTGGCACAGTACGTGCTTTATCATTTATGAAATTAATAATAATAAATTAAGGAAATTTTAAATGATTAGCTCACTTATTTTATCTCTAGCAATGTCAGCATCACCAACACCAATTATTGAGTCAAATTCATTAATACTCAATGAAGTTGGCAAATCTAAAGCAGAAGTTCGTATTGGAAAGTCTAAAGCAGAAGTTCGTATATAGGAAATAAATATGATCAACTTATTTAAAGCTCTATTTGTAACAACTAAAGCAAACCCTATTGCTGCTAGCATTGAAATTAAAGAAATGCCAGCCAGTAAGTGGTGGAAGTAATAATCATTGAACCACTATTATCAATGGTTAGTTTGAAGAAAGACACTGTTTGCTACAAGGAATGTAGCTGTCTTATTTTACCTAGAATGGTAAAGAAAAATTTATTTTAAAAGCTTTAAGCTTTTAAAATTAGTGTGTTGAAGCCAAACATTTCATTCATTTTCATCCGTTTTTTCATACAGAACATTGGCCAAATGAAAGGCCCAAAAACTAATCCTGCACATGCCCAACGCTTCAAACCTAAACCACTTCGTAATGCCTGGCAGTAAAAGAACATCGAACAAACAACACTGACAACCGCTAAAAATAACAACATAATAATTACCGCTAAACTGACTAAAAGAATGGCTAAAACTTTATAGGCAAAATATAACTAATTTAGAGTATTTATTCAACTTATTTTTAAAGGGTAAAAAGCATAAAAAAAAGAGGCATTAAATTGCCTCTTTTTCGTTAAATTGCCACCGAGGTGGCATAACATTGCCTGTTACTAATAATATTTATTACCGGTTTCAGCCATGGTAATTAATGCCTGACAAGGCTTGAATCGTTCGCCTAGTTCACTGCTCCACAGGTTCAACTTATTAACAATTACTTCTGCACCTAACGTATCGATATAATGGAATGGTCCACCTAAAAATGGTGGGAATCCGATACCGAAGATAGCGCCGATATCACCGTCTCTAGCATTACGAATAATACCTTCATCTAAACACCTAGCAGCTTCATTCAACATCATAAAAACACAGCGCTGGACAAGTTCATCATTTGTTTTTTGATCTTTAATGATGATGTTTAATAATGGATAGACAGATTCATCAACAAGTTTTTTGGTGACTTTTTTACCATTTTTATCTTTATAGAGGTAAAAGCCTTTCTGCACTTTTTTACCTAAACGTTTATCAGCAATAAGTTTATTAAATGCTTCTGGTGCAGCAAATCGCTCGCCTAATTCAGCTTGTAAAATAGGACCAATTTTAGCGCCTATATCAATACCGACTTCATCTAGTAATTGTATCGGTCCGACGGGAAAGCCGAACTTAACCAGTGCTTTATCTAACTTACCAATCGATTCGCCTTCGAGTAATAATAAGGCGGCTTCATTCATATAAGGCGCTAAGATACGATTAACATAGAAACCCGCTTTGTCTTTAACAACTATCGGCGTTTTACCTTGTTTTTTAGCAAAAGCAACTGTCGTTGAAATAGTTTGATCAGAGGTTTTTGAATGTGCAATAATTTCAGCTAACGGCATTTTATCTACCGGAGAAAAATAATGCAGTCCAATGACATTTTCGGGGCGTAAAGCCTTTGCTGCTATTTGTCCGATAGGTAAACTTGAGGTATTACTCGCAAAAATAGTGTCTTCAGCACAAATACTTTCCATGTCATCAACCATTTTTTGCTTTAATGACAAGTCTTCAAAAACAGCTTCTATAACCATATCAACGTTTTTAAAACCGCTATAATCAACACAACCCGTAATTTTAGCCAATTGCTTTTGCATTTCACTTTTCAACATAAAGCGACGTTTAACTTTTTTGTTGAGTATGTCATAACCATATTTCATCGCATGGCTGATACCTTGCGGCGCAATATCTTTAATACGTACATCAACATTCGCTTTAGTTGCACTAACAAAAGCAATACCACCGCCCATTAAGCCACCACCTAAAACACCAATTTGGCTAATTGGCTTAGCATTAACACCTTCGATGCCCTGCTCTTTTTTCATGTCGGTAGTAGCAAAAAATATTTGTCTTAATTGAGCTGATTCTGGTGACATAACAAGTTCACCAAAATGATCAGCTTCAGTTTGGTAACCAATAACCGATGATTTTTCGATACCAATGCGTACACTATCAATAATTTTGAGGGGTGAAGGATAATTGCCTTTGGTTTTAGCTAATACAGATTTAGTCGCCTGATTGAAAATTATTTTACGGCCAACCGCATTACCTTCAAGTGCTTTATCTAAAACACTGATTTTGCGTTGACTCTTTTTAATTTTACTCGCTTTACCTTGCGCCGCTAGCACTAAGTTTTCAGCAGCAGAAATTAAAATACTGTTTGGCACAACATCAACAACCAAGCCCATCTTCAAGGCTTGTTTCGCGCGTAATTGTTTTCCTGTTAGCATCATATCTAATGCTTTTTGAATACCAACCAATTTTGGTAAACGCTGCGTACCACCGCTCCCCGGTAATAAGCCTAACTGTACTTCAGGTAAACCCAAGGCTGTTTTGCCATTATCACTACAAATACGAGCATGACACGCCATAGCAAGTTCAAGTCCGCCGCCTAGGCAAGCACCATTAATAGCAGCAACAACAGGAATTGAGAGGTTTTCAATTTGATCAAAAATCATTTGCCCATTGCGAGAAAGAGCCGTTGCTTCACTCGCACTTTGACAGCTCGCCAGCATATTAATATCTGCGCCAGCAACAAAAGAATCTTTTTTGCCACTGATTAAGACAACACCTTTAATCGTATTGTCATTACGTATTTCTTTTAATACCGTATCAATTTCTTCAGAAAACTCAGCTTTTAAGGTATTCATGGATTCGCCAATCACGTCCATCACTAAATGAGCAATACCATTGTCTTGGCGAATTAATGTAAACGTACTCATATTGTTACTCTCTTGTTTAAGCGCTTCATCGTTTGCTTGAGTGTTATTAGGTGCAGTCATTAGTCAGTCTCCACTATCATTGCAGCGCCTAAACCACCAGCGGCACATGCGGTAGTTAACCCAGTACCTCCACCTCGACGATTTAACTCATTAAGGGTTTGTACAATTAAACGAGTACCTGTTGCTGCAAAAGGATGACCATAAGCTAACGAACCACCCATCACGTTAAATTTAGCCATATCAATATCGCCAATCGCTTTATCTTGACCTAATTGCTCACGGGCAAATTTTGTACTGGCAAACATTTTCATATTAGCAAGCGCTTGTGCTGCAAAGGCTTCATGCATTTCAATTAAATCTAAATCTTTTAATTCCATACCTGCACGCTTAAGTGCTAATGGCGTCGCATAACTTGGCCCCATAAGCATATCTTGCCAAACATCAATGGCAGCAAAAGCATAACTTTTGATATAACCAAGCGGTTTATAACCTAATTCTTTTGCACGCCCTTCACGCATTAAAATAATGGCAGAGGCACCATCTGTTAATGGTGTACTTGTTGCTGCAGTCACTGTGCCGTGTTTTCTATCAAAACAAGGACGTAATTTTTTATAACTGGCAAGTTCTGAGTTCTCACGAATACAGTTATCTTTTTCAATAAAGCTTTTATAAGGTTCACTGTAGGCGGTCATCACCTCACCGGTTAACTTACCTTCTTGCCAACTTTTTGTGGCTAAAGTATGCGAACGGTGCGCTAATTCATCTTGAGCTTCACGAGAGATATTATGGGTTTTTGCCATCTGCTCTGCAGTCTGACCCATCGATATACCCGTAGAGTATTCAGCAACAGCAGGTGGAACAGGCATAATATCTTTTAGGCCCAACTGACGAATAAGTGATATTTTTTGCCCCAAGCTTCTAGCTTTACTCAAATCAAGTAAGATACGTGCAAACTTTTTTGACACGCCAATAGGCGCAACTGATGAAGAATCAGCACCACCAGCGATACCCACATCAACATAACCGGCCATAATAGCTTCTGTTACATTAACCGTTGATTGGAAGCTTGTTGCACAAGCTCTTGAGACACTATAGGCGTCGGTATTTACATTCATGCCAGTACCCAAAACAATTTCGCGGGCAATGTTTGGCGCTTCAGGCATTTGTACCACTTGGCCAAAAACCAATTGATCTATAATAGTAGGGTCAATATCATGCTTTTTTAGCAATTCATTAACGACAATTTTTCCTAAATCTACTGCTGGTACACCATGAAAAGCAGTGGCTTGTTTTGCAAAAGGTGTTCGCAACCCAGCCACTACAGCGATGCGTTCTCCGTTTCGAGTCGTTAAATTCATTTTTGTCATGTTTTACCCTTCCATCGTAATATCTAATTTTATCGTCTTCAAACCAAGAGGTCTGACCACTTATTGATTGCTTTATTCTAACCTCAAATGAAATAAATACAACTCCCAGCTAAAACGTGAGCTATTCATTCAAAAATAAATTGTTAAAAATCATGTCAAATTGTAAAAAATCCTTGTTTTATGGTACCTGAACCTTATATATATACCCTCAGGTTTAACAATAAAAACAAGTAAGTGGTAGTTAGCATGGCAATTGAACATTTTTCATCTTTAAAAGAATACTTATCTCAACAAATTATAGGTCAACACGCCCTTGTTGAAAATTTACTTATTGCATTGCTTGCCAATGGTCACCTAATTGTAGAAGGTCCTCCCGGCTTAGCAAAAACTCGTGCCGTAAATGCATTAGCTGAAGGTATTGAAGCTGATTTTCACCGCGTGCAATTTACCCCTGATTTATTACCTGCTGATTTAACCGGCACAGATATTTATCGCCCTGAAGATGGTACTTTTGTTTTTCAGCCAGGTCCTCTTTTTAGAAATTTAGTACTCGCTGATGAAATCAACCGCGCGCCAGCAAAAGTACAATCCGCTTTATTAGAGGCGATGGCAGAGGGACAAATTACGGTTGGACGCAATACTTATCCTCTTCCTGACTTATTCTTAGTGATGGCAACACAGAATCCTATTGAACAAGAAGGTACTTACCCTCTTCCTGAAGCACAATTGGATCGCTTTTTAATGCACATTGAAATTGATTATCCTGATGCTGTAAGTGAATTAGCTATTTTAAAGCTCAACCGCGGTGAAGCACTTCAACATAACAAAGAAAGTAAAAAACCGGTAAAAGAAATATCGCAAAGTGATATTTTTGCTGCTCGCGACCAAGTGATGGAAATTCATATGGCACCGGCCATTGAAAATTATATTGTTGATTTAATTATGGCGACGCGTACTCCAGAAAAATATGACGACCAATTAAAAAAATGGCTCGCTTATGGCGCAAGTCCCCGAGCAACCATTGCACTTGACCGATGTTCACGTGCTAGAGCTTGGTTACATAACCGTGATTTTGTTAGCCCTGAAGATGTACAAGCCGTATTCCATAATGTATTACGTCACCGCATTTTGCTGACTTACCAAGCTGAAGCTGAAGGTATTAACAGTAATCAACTTCTTGATCACTTACTAAGCTTAGTCGCTGTTGCTTAAATAGCAGCAATTGCTTTAACAACATTAAATAATGAACGATCAATCTTGTAAGTAAATTTATGTGGCTTAATCAAAAAAAAGAAAAAAACCAGCAAGACATTGCAAATCTGCTTAGTAGTGTTTTAAGTAATGGTATTGAATTATCAATCGATGAATTAATTCAATACCAAAACAAAACTAGACTCATTGATCTCGCTGCGCGAAAAAGTCAGCATGGCCAAATGTCAGGTAATTACTTATCTCGTAGTAAAGGGCGAGGTATGGAATTTGACGAAGTGCGTCATTATCAAAATGGTGACGATATACGTGCCATCGATTGGCGGGTAACAGCACGAACAGGTAAAACCCATACTAAAATTTTTCGTGAAGAAGTTGAGCGTCCAGTACTCGTAGTAACCGACCTCAGTAATTCAATGTTGTTTGGTAGTCAGTTTTTATTTAAATCAGTACAAGCTGCACACCTAGCGGCATTAGTGACTTGGCATGCTAAAGGCCGAGGCGATAGAGTCGGCGGTATTGTTTTTAATCAGCATAAACATAGTGAATTAAAACCGCGCAGTCGCAAACAAGGTGTGCTTCATTATTTACACAGTTTAGTAGAAACTCATCAGCATACGTTATCTATCGAACAGCAAAAACACCTAGAACATTTGTCTATTGAGCAGCAGCATGATTCTGCCAATGCTGCTTTTGAAGAGAATTGTGCACGACTAAGACAACTTGCTCGCCCAGGAAGTTTGGTTTATTTAATCACCGATGGTAATTATATTAGCCAAGAAACTATCCGCCACTTATCCCATATCAGTCGTCATTGTGAACTAGTTGTCTGTTTGATAAGTGATCCTCTTGAGCACGACTTACCTAATAGTAAACATAAAATGAACGTTACGGTGACCGATGGAAACTCACGACAGCAATTATTAATTGGTGATGAAAAGGCAACTGAAAATTATCATCAACAAGCCAATGAACGAGTTCAATTGAAAAAAGACTTATTACTGAAAGCCGGCGCTCGAGTATTGCACTTCTCATCAGGTCAAACTTTAGAGCAACAATTAACTGACGGAGTTGCCTCATGGAAGCGTTGAAAAAACCGTCTGAGCAATTAGCTCAATTAAAAGATATTCACTTACCAGAGCAGGTTCATAATTACCCATTCGCTTATGGCTGGTGGATCTTACTTGCGTCTATATTAATAGCGCTCGTTTTCGTTATTGTAAAATGGCAAAGAAGCCGAAAATTATCTCATGCTAAAAAATTAGCATTATCAAAACTTCAAAGCACCGATAATAATGACGAAATAATCACTTTATTAAAATGGGCTGCATTTCAGTACTTTCCACGAAAGGAAATTGCCTCGTTACATGGTGAGCAATTAAAAGATTTTTTCAAGAATACCTTAGCAGTTAAGCATCAAGAAAGATTTCTAACCTTATCTGAACAGCAGTTTAGTCATAAATATCAAATCACTAAAAACTCAGAAAGTGAAACGTTGAAGGAAGCCGCTCATCTTTGGCTCAGTCAAGCGCTTCCACCGCAGTTACAAAAGCAAAATTCGGTAACAAAACATGAGAATCAATCATGATTAATCTACTACTACCTTGGGTATTGTTAGCGCTGCCAATACCCTTATTAATGTATCTATTGCCAGCAAAGAATCAAAACCAAGCGGCAGCATTAAAGATGCCAATATTAATTCAAAATGCCTCTAGTCAAAGTTTTTCAGCTAAAACTAAAAAGTCGCCACGTATTTTGTTTTTACTGATTTGGAGCTTAATTGTTCTATCTGCCAGTCAACCGCAATGGCTCGGTGAGGCAGTAAATGTACCCACCGAAGGGCGCGAAATGATGATAGCTGTTGATCTGTCTGGCAGTATGCAAGTTGAAGACATGCAAATAAATGGCAGCACCGTTAACCGCCTAGATATGTTAAAAGTGTTATTAGGCGAGTTCATTGAACGTCGCACCGGTGATCGTTTAGGTCTTATTCTCTTTGGTGATGATGCCTATATGCAAACACCAATGACCTTTGATAGAAAAACAGTGCAGCAGATGCTTGATGAAGCCGTATTAGGTTTAGTCGGTAAACAAACCGCAATTGGAGATGCTATTGCCTTGGCAGTAAAACGCTTTGATGCAAAAAAACAATCAAATCGTGTGTTATTACTGTTAACTGATGGTCAAAATACGGCGGGTAAAATAACCCCAGAACAAGCATTAGAACTCGCAGTCGCCAAAAATATTACCATTTATTCAGTAGGCATTGGCGCTGATGTAATGATTCAAGATTCAATTTTTGGTAAACGTCGCATTAACCCATCTAGCGAATTAGATGAAGAGTCATTGCAACAATTGGCTAGCGAAACGGGTGGTTATTATTTTCGAGCCCGTGACAGTAAAGATATGAGTGAGATATATCAATTACTCGATGCACTAGAACCGATAGAGCAAGACCAACAACAAATGCGTCCCCTTACGGCATTATTTTATTGGCCATTATCTACAGCATTATTATTATCATTTTTTTATCTAATTTGGGTGAACCTACCCACTATCACATTAAAAGGAGCGAATAATTAAAATGGCTGACTTTCACTTTATTCGTCCTTGGTGGTTATTAGCTATCATCGCCTTATTTTTTGCATTAAAACTCCTCAAAAAATACCGGTTGAGCCAATCTGGCTGGCAACAATTACTTCCAAAACATTTAGCAAGCGTATTGGTTGATAAGCAAGACAGCCTGCAGAAGTTGTCGCTTACTTTCCCTTTTATCATAGGTTTATTAGCAATTGTTGCTTTAGCTGGGCCTACGTGGAAAAAATTGCCACAACCCGTTTATCAAATAGCACGCGGGTCGGTGTTAATCATGGACATGTCGTATTCTATGTATGCTACTGATATTGCGCCTAATCGATTAACAAGATCGCGATACAAAGCGATTGATTTACTCGAACAATTAAATGAAGGTGGAATAGGCTTAATCGCCTATGCCGGTGATGCTTTTACGATTAGCCCTCTAACAGACGACATTAATAACATTAAATTGTTATTACCATCTTTGTCCCCTGAATTAATGCCAGAACTTGGCAGTAACCCTCTAGCGGCGCTAACACTCGCTCACGATATGCTGGTTAATGCTGGTCATAGTAAAGGTGATATATATTGGTTTACTGATGGTATCGATAATTATGATATACAAGACATCACCGATTGGAGTAGAAGCAATAATCATCGATTGAATATTTTAGGCATAGGCACATCAGCTGGAGCACCAATAAAGCTTAATAATGGTGAACTGATGAAAAATAACAGTGGTTCTATTATCGTCCCTAAATTATCAATATCGGCCTTAAAAGGCGCAGCAAAAAGAGGCAGTGGTTATTATGCAACACTTGCTAACAATAATAGTGATATTGAAGCGTTACTTCGACAACCCAGTGATGTTGAAGATCAACAACAAAAAGAATCTTCAAATACGGGTGATCAATGGCAAGAAGCTGGTCCCTATCTATTATTTTTTGTCTTAGCCTTGTTATTACCCTACTTTCGTCGAGGCCGTTTATTAGCGATAGTGCCATTAATATTATTAATGGCACCCGTTGATAAAAGCTATGCGCAAAGCACAACATTACCAAGCACAATAAAACCCAATGCAGTGCTAACAAAAGAATCAGTACCAGATAAACAGGTAACTGATAATTTTTGGAAAAATTTATGGCAAACCAAAGACCAACAAGGACAACAACAGTTCAACAATGAAGCTTTTGAGCAGGCCGCAACTAGTTTTGAGGATTCATTTTGGCAGGGGAGCTCTTATTATCGCTCAGGAAATTACGAGCAAGCATTAAAGGCATTCCAACGCCAAGACACTGCGGAAGCTCTGTATAACCAAGGTAATTCTCTAGCGCAATTAAAACGTATTGATGAAGCAATTAAAGCGTATGAACAAGCGTTATTAAAAGATCCGCAGCATCAAGATGCAAAAGCCAATAAAGCTTACCTTGAAGAGTTAAAAAAACAACAAGAGCAGCAACAAGAAAACCAAGAACAGAACAACGAAGAAAACAACGACAAAAATCAAGAGCAGCAAGAACAAAACAAGCAAGAAAATCAGGGGAAAGATCAAGAACAGAAAGACAGTGAAGATCAAGCTCAGCCAAATGAATCTGAGCAACAAGATGATCAAAAAGAAGCAACTGACAAAGAGCAGACCGAACAAGAAAAGTCTCAGCAAGAACAAAAAGATAAAGCCGAGCAAGAAAGACAAGCTAAAGAAGAGGAAGGTAAAGAAGACGACCCAAGCCAACCCGAGCAAACACCTGCTCAGCTTCGTGCCGCCGAACAATTAGCAGAAGAGACCGAACAAAAACACCAACAATTACTCAACAAAGTAACTGATGATCCCTATATGTTACTGAGAAACAAAATGCAGCTCGAATATCAAAAGCGCCGTAATAGTCGAAGTAGTCGCGCAAAAGGAAAAAAACAATGGTAAAAATAATGACCCAAACAATAATAGCCCTACTAACTATTTTGCTCAGTAATACGCTTTTTACCACTAATGCGCTTGCGGCAACTCAAATTAGTGCAACTATTGATAAAAATCCTATCGTGGTTAATGAGTCCTTTATTTTAAAAATCACCATAGATGACGATGTCGACACCAACGCTTTAAATACCTCCGCGTTATTAAAAGACTTTGTCGTTGGTAGAACATCGGTGAGTTCGCAAACTAGTATGATTAATTTTAAAACAACACAAACGACAACCTGGAGTACTTTGCTAATAGGTAAATCAGCAGGTGATTTTATTATTCCTCCTTTCACCATTGCGGGCATAAACTCTCAAGCCATAAAAGTACAGATATTAGCTGAAAATGATCCGCTTGCTGACAAACAACAAGACATCTTCATTACCACTGAAATATCGACCAAAAAAGTCTATGTTCAACAACAATTAACCTTAACCGTTAAGCTACACTTTGCTGCAGAATTAAAACGTGGCAGCTTAAGCGAACCAACGTTAGAAAGCGCCAGCATTACTCAAATTGGAAAAGATAAAGAAGAAGATACTATTATTAATGGTCGTCGCTATCGAGTTATTGAAAGAACCTATGCAATAAGTCCTAAAAATAGCGGTGAATTTACGTTAAAGTCACCGCTATTTTCTGGCGAAATTTTAGTGCCATCAACGCGAAGAAATAACATGTTTAGCTTTTCAGAAACTAAACCTGTTAGTGTCATTGGCGATGAAATTCAACTATTAGTTCGTCCTATCCCTGAAACATTTCAAGGCACTTGGTTACCGAGTAATTTACTTGCTATTCATCAAGACTGGCAACCTGATTTAGCAACATTCAAAGTAGGCGAGCCTATTACGCGCACCATTACCTTAACTGCAGCAGGTTTATCCGAAGAACAATTGCCACTTTTAGAGATGACAGTGCCCAAAGGCCTGAAAGTCTACCCAGACCAAGCTCAATTACATACAGGCATGAGCAGTGGCCATTTGGTTAGCCAAAAAGTTAGAAATTTTGCCATTGTTGCCAGTAAGCCAGGCGAATATCAACTACCGGAGATAAGTGTTCCTTGGTGGAACACCGTCACTAACCGTTATCAAGTCGCTACAATTGCTGCTCAAAAAATTACAGTTTTACCTAATAGCGAGCTTAACTCAGCTCCAGCTGTCATGAAAAATCAGCAAAACAAAGTACTTATTCCAACGGAAACAATTGTTGTTACTCAGGCATCCTGGCTGCAATGGCTATTTTTAACCTTATGGCTACTTACTGCTTTAGCGTGGTTTATCAGTGCAAAACGCTCTAGACCATTAGCAGTAAAACCAACAAAGATTGATAATAGAAATAATAATCCTTACTTATCTTTATTAGCCGCCTGTAAAAAAAATCAGGGTTTAGAAGTGCTTGCTTTAATATCGCCATGGATAAATACCTTACAAGCAAAAGCAGGTAACAAAATAACATCAACACTTGATGATGCGTTAATCGAGATTAATGATAATAAATTTCAGGACGAAATTGAGTTGTTACAGCAATGTTATTATGGGAAAGAGCAAAAAACTTGGCAAGGAAAGGCCTTAACAAGCTTAATTCAAGCTATTAATAAGCAAGGATTAAAAGCAAATAAAGCTAAGGTTTTAACTCTGAATCCAAGATAAAAATGAAATATATTTTTAAAAGCGAAATAAAATAATGTCAGCTCAGGTCTCTTACAACATGGCAACAAAACAAGTTAGATATGAAGCACTAGTTAAAGCTTTGCATGGCGATTTATTCCGTTATGCTTATTGGCTATGTCACGACAAACATGTGGCTGAAGACTTAGTGCAAGAGACATTTTTACGGGCATGGCGAGCTTTAGATTCATTAAAAGATGAAAAAGCGGCTAAGTCATGGCTGATCACAATTTTACGACGAGAAAATTCTCGTCGTTTCGAACGTAAACGATTTGATATGAGTGAATATGAAGAAGCCACTGTTACCGATACTAAATCAACAAGTAGCGAACAAGAAATTGAAAACTATTGGCTTCGTGAAAAAATAGCACAAATGCCAGAAGAATACCGTGAGCCATTAGTATTACAAATTATTGGTGGATTTTCAGGTGAAGAAATAGCTAAACAGCTCGATTTAAATAAGAATACCGTGATGACAAGGTTGTTTAGAGCGCGTAATCAATTAAAAGAAGCTTTAGATAATACTCCCAAAGTTAGAGGTCAGTACAATGGATGATTTGCAATTTAGACGTCGTATTTATGCAGATCC
Source organism: Colwellia sp. MB3u-55 (assembly GCF_014076785.1). Taxonomy (NCBI): domain Bacteria; kingdom Pseudomonadati; phylum Pseudomonadota; class Gammaproteobacteria; order Alteromonadales; family Colwelliaceae; genus Colwellia; species Colwellia sp. MB3u-55. Next base: position 56,664 of record NZ_JACGUS010000077.1, on the reverse strand, counting down.
AAATACACGTGATAAAGATATGCTTGCTGCAATTCATAGTGATCCTGCCAAGCAAAATTTTACACAAGAACTTGAAAGTTTAGACAGTAAACTCTTTCAAGCGTTAAATATTGAAGTACCTGTAGGCTTAAGCGATAAACTTATTTTACGTCAAACCATGGCCAGTCATCAGGAACAAAAACGTAAAAGTCGTGTTCGTTTAGCTTTAGCTGCGTCTGTTGCCTTTGTGATGGGTTTAACGATTAATTTTATGCAGTTTTCTAATGCCTATAACAACCTAGGGGATTACGCGATAGCTCATATTGCCCATGAAGAAGGACATTTTTCTAACACTTCAACTGCAAATGTTAGCTTAGCCTCTCTTAACGATAAAATGGCGACGTTTAATGCCAGTTTTACTGATAGCATAGGCAAATTAATGTTTGCTAATTATTGCCGGTTTGATGGCATGAAAAGCCTACACTTAGTTTTTCAAGGTACAACAAGCATGGTCACTGTTTTTATTGTTCCAAATAATGAAGAGCTTAAATTTACCGCTGATTTTTCAACAGAGAAATTAATAGGAAAATCCCAACACTTTAAAAACAATAATATTATTGTCGTTGCTGACAAAAGTGAATCGCTGACACAGTGGCAAACAGCGATTGATAAAAATATTAGCTGGTCTATTTAAGTCATAAAAATAATATTTTACTGTTAACTTCGTCGTACATGAAACCATGGCGACGAAGTTCTTAATCCCCTCTTATCAAAGCCTAATTCCTTTTGCACTAAAACCATCATCTTAATACCACACCCCCTATACTGAACTCTTTTCAGTATCGAGTACACACCTCTCAAACCACAGAAGCCATAGTCGTCATACTGAACTAGTTTCAGTATCTAGTACTGACCTCAATAAAATAGAGATTAAAATAACATATACATTCATTGCCATCCTTGGCACCACACTATTGCCTCCGTGGATGGAGGTACTTATGATTTGTCAGGAACAAAAATCATGACCGTTCATCCTGAACATATACATTCATTGCCATCCTTAGCACCACGCTATTGCCTCCATGGATGGAGGTACTTATGATTTGTCAGGAACAAAAATCATGACCGTTCATCCTGAACATATACGTTCATTGCCATCCTTGGCACCACGCTATACCGTTCATCCTGAACATAAAAAGCCCGTTATTGAATATCAATAACGGGCTTTATTTGAGAGAGTTTACAATACCATTAATCGATATTGTGCTGCTCTATCATGTCATCAAACATTTTTTCAACAGATTCATCAGGTGCCGCAGTAAAGTTACTCACCACAACAATCGCTATTGTTGAAAGTATAAAGCCAGGAACAATTTCATACATCACTGAACTCAATAGTTCGCCACCGACAGTTATCGGGGCATAAATCCAAATAAGAACGGTTATAGCGCCTGTTAACATTCCTGCTAAAGCGCCTTGTTTGTTCATTTTTTTCCAGTAGAGACTAAAGATAACTAGTGGTCCAAATGCGGCGCCAAATCCTGCCCAAGCATTACTAACCAAACTTAAAATAGAGCTATTTCGGTCATAAGCTAAAGATATCGCAACAATAGCAACTAGAAGTACGGATAAACGGCCAACAAAAACAAGCTGTTTATCAGTAGCGTCTTTATTTAGAAACGCTTGATAAAAGTCACCGGTTAATGAGCTTGATGTCACTAATAATTGAGAAGAAATGGTGCTCATTATTGCAGCTAAAATAGCCGCTAATAAAAAGCCAGAAATGAGAGGGTGAAATAAGACCTGAGAAAATAAAACAAAAATAGTTTCTGGATCGGTTAATTCTGTGCCCGTTTTCGCCACATAAGCAATACCAGCAAAACCAGTTGCCATAGCACCACAAATAGAAACGATCATCCAAGTCATACCAATACGACGAGCAGCAGGTAAATCTTTAACTGACCGAATTGCCATAAAGCGCACGATGATATGTGGCTGGCCAAAATAACCTAAGCCCCAAGCCATCGCTGAAATAATCGCCAGCGCGCTAACACCGTTAAACATATTAAACTTTTCAGCATCAATAGAATGAATTACATCATTCATTGCTTGTACGCCACCAATGTCGCTTATGACCACAAAAGGTACCAGCACAAGTGCTACGAACATAATACACCCTTGCACAAAATCGGTTAAGCTTACGGCTAAAAAACCACCAAACATAGTATAAAGTACAACAACACCTGCGGTAACGTAGAGCCCAACTTCATAATCTAATCCGAAAGAGCTTTCAAACAATTTACCACCAGCAACAATACCTGATGAAGTATAAAGCGTGAAAAAGACAATAATAACAATTGATGAAACTACGCGTAGCAAATGGCGCTTATCATTAAAACGGTTCTCAAAGAAATCAGGTAAAGTTATCGAATCATTTGCTACTTCAGTATAAGTTCTCAAACGAGGCGCAACAATTAAATAATTAAAATAAGCACCAATCACTAAACCTACGGCGATCCAAATACTGCTTAAACCTGTCACATACATAGCACCTGGTATGCCCATTAGCATCCAACCACTCATGTCAGAAGCCCCAGCGGAAAGAGCCGTCACTGAAGGACTTAGATTGCGCCCTCCTAGCATATAACCTGCTGCGTCACTGGTCGATTTTTTAAAGGCATATAAACCTATACCGATCATCACAATAAAATATAAACCTAAAGAAAATAATGTACCAAATGCCAAATTAACCTCCGAAAGTATTATTATATTTTTACTAAGTAAAAAAAATGTTAAAAAATTCTGTTACTAAGCAAAAAATGGATTAAGCTAGTATGACTAGATATTTTGCTATTACTATACTTTTATTTTTTTCAACTATATTAAAGGTATTATCCATGTAATATTTTTATGCCAGCAACTAATATATAAAAATAGTTGATGCTAATTTATCCTTTTTCCAATATATTCAATATAGTTACGAAAATATCAGGAATTTTTATGTATTTTTATGCCGCCAGGCAACCCATTCTAGATAAAGACAAAAATCTTTTTGCCTATGAATTACTATTTAGAGACAGCATTGACAACGTTTTTCCTGATATTGATGGCGATGAAGCCACCACAAAAATGATTGAAGCAAGTAAATTTAACTTAGGTATAGGAGAGTTTACTGGTAATAAGCCCGCCTTTATCAATTTTACCCTTGAAACATTGAGTCTTGGTTACGCAAATATGCTGACCACCGATGAAGTCGTCGTTGAAATTCTTGAAACGGTTAAACCGGGTAAAAAGTTATTAGCTATTTGCAAAGACCTTTATGAACAAGGTTATACATTAGCGCTCGATGATTATGAACATCAAAAAGTATGGATACATTTTTTCCCTTATATCAAAATAATAAAAATAGATTGGAAAATATCCACTATTGAAGAAATTAAAGAAGTTAAACAAGCGATTGCTAATTTCCCTGATATTAAGTTGCTTGCAGAAAAAGTTGAAACTTACGACGAGTATAATCAAGCACTAGAATTAGGCTTTGAACTATTCCAAGGTTTTTTCTTTGCTAAGCCTGAGATGATAAAAACTAAAAGTCTCTCTCCATCACAGATTGCCATGGCTGAGTTACTTTATGAAACATCAAAACCCGAATTAGATTTAATCAGTATTACTTCTGTGTTTGAACGCGATGTAACACTTTCTTATAAACTATTAAGATATGTTAACTCGGCAACATTTCGCAGACGCAATGAAATATCAACAATAAAACAAGCACTTGTAACTCTAGGATCACAAGAATTAAAACGATTTTTAGGTTTGATGTTTGCTATAAATGTTAACCCTGACAAACCTTCAGAGTTAATTAATTCAGCGATGGCTCGTGCTAAATTTTGTGAACTTCTCTCAAAGGATATTAGTGCTCCAATAGATTCATCGATTGCATTCTTAACGGGCTTATTATCATTAATTGATGCCATTTTAGATGAAAAACTTGAAACTGTTTTAGAAAAGTTACCACTTGCACAAGAGATAAAGGACTCTTTACTCACTAAGAAAGGTGTATTGGCTGAATTAATCCAGTTATTAGAGTACATTGAGCATGCACAATGGGATAAAACCATTGTTGTTATGAATAAGTTAGGTATAGAAAAAGAAAAAGTCATTAGAGATTACAACCAAGCACTTTCATGGGCTGACGAGCAGTCACAAATGACCAATGGCAGTTAATTAAGTCAGTGGTTCAATTGACAAAAAACGAGTAACCAAATTGTTTACTCGTTTTTTATTGTCAATAATTAGAGAATAACGCGCCCATGTTATAATCGGCGCTAGAGAAGTTTATCCGTATTTAGTTAACATTACATAAGTTCTTTAGTGTTTTTAGATGAAACAGTAGTGGTTAATAAATTAAAGTCTTTTAACACTATTATTTCGTTAGTTAACCTGTCTTCAAGTGCATCGATGTCGACAACAGATTGACAAAGTACTTTACTACTTTTTTTAATTTGTTCACCACGAGATTCCATTTCGTTTTCCATTTTTTCACCGAAATCCTCCATACGAGATTCAAAAGCGTTCATATCGCCACCAGAGAAAAGCATCTGTTGACCTACCGCTATCATTAAACTACCAATCGAATTTTGCACCGTCTTTTCTATCGCACTTTCAATACGTTGCTCAAAATCTTCGTTGAAAAAGTTTTCTCCTGAAAAACCATCCTCATCAAAATAAATGTCATTATCACTGGTTAAGCCCAGATCAACTTCTTTACGTATTTCTGAAAGTTGACTAGTAATTTCAGCACTCAGCGTATTATCTTGACCTAGTAACTCATTAAACGCTAAGTTAATGCCGTCATTCGCAAGATCGATAGCATCCAATGCAACACTTTTTACTTGTGGAACTGCAGCCCTAATGCCAGACGAATAATCATGAATCAAGGATTGCTGATTATCTGTTAAGTCAACTTGAACACCATTGACATATAATCGTTCATTATCAACAATTTTATAGAGTGGCAGTTTACTTTTAGAGAATTCAATAGCGGTTGGCGTAATTTTAATACCACCAGATATTGTTGCATTGCATGAGTCATTTGTAAAAGATGCGGTGGAAGCGAACGTAGTGCTGCTTGCCAATATAAGTGATGTTGCGATGAGTGTTTTCATATTATGCCCTTCGATTGTTATCGATTAAATAATGCCTAACTTAATATAGACATTACAAAACTAGTGCCAACTAGTAAAACCAATAAAATTCAATAAGATATAATAAATCCATAAAACAAACTAAAAATTAAATACTAATTATTAGTGAAATAAACACATTTTTGGTTAATATGCTAATTGTTGCATTTCAATGAGACGGGATTGGCAGCGAGCAAATTCAAAACTTAATTGCTGTCCTTGATAAAGCTCAATTATATCAACTTCAGTATTAATAATAAGTCGTATATTTCTATCATAAAATTCATCAACAACAGCAATAAAGCGCCGAGCTTCGTCATCTAAATGGCAAAGTTGGCTTAATAATTTACCGTCGCGTTGATAGTCATCTTCTACACCCGATATAACAGACGTTATGCGCTCTCCGTCAAATTGAGGAACTTGGCCAAGCAATACCAGTTTAAAATGATCAGCTAGGCTAATGTAGTCTCGCTGACTTCTAGGGCCTGAACATAGTGCATAAAAATCAAAAAGTATAATAGTGTCTGTTTTCGCTTGAAAAGGGATTTTACGGTGGTTAACAGTTATATTACCTGAAGTACCCACAATGCCCGTAATATCTAAAAACCTTTGTCTAAGCGTTTTGTTATTTAATGGGTAAGTATAATCACGATATGCAATTGCGGTTTCATCATAATGCTCTAAGCGATGATCTGCAGCACCATCAACCGATAACACTTGGCAATAATGATTAATTAAATCGATGGTTGGCAAAAATCTTTCACGCTGTAACCCATTACGATAAAGTTCTTCGGGTCGACAATTAGAGGTAGCGATTAAAATAATATCTTGTTGAAAGAACGCCTGAAATAAGCCAGAAAGCAACATAGCGTCACCAATATCTGAAACATAAAACTCATCAAAACACAGTACTTTGATCTTTTTAGCCCATTGCTTAGCAATAAACGTTAATGGGTCACTTTGTCCTGTACATAAATTTAATTGTTGATGTACTTCTTCAATAAAACGATGAAAATGAATACGTTTTTTAGCAGTAACGGCTAAATTTTGAAAGAAGAGATCCATAAGCATGGTTTTACCACGACCGACTCTCCCATAAAGATAAATACCACGAATAGCAGACGATTTTTCAGTCGTTTAGCAAGCCAAGATTTACGCTCATGTTGATAGATTTGTTCAGAAAGATCATCAAGTTTGGCAACGGCATTAACTTGTGCATAATCGTATTTAAAATTATTCGAAGTAGATAGAGCTTGGTAAGCTGAAAGCATATCTTAAGTTTTAAACGTTGAAACTAAATTTTTCCCACAAAAAAAGGGTGAGACATAAGTCTTACCCTTTTTAGCAATTTATTTGTATGAGGTAACCTAAGTTAGCTCAAGATACAAAATTAAAGAGCTTGAATGTTCTCAGCTTGAGGACCTTTCTGACCTTGAGTTACAGTAAACTGTACTTTTTGGCCTTCAGCTAGAGTTTTAAAACCGTCGCCAGAGATTGCAGAAAAATGTGCGAAAACGTCAGGACCAGATTCTTGCTCGATGAAACCAAAACCTTTAGACTCGTTGAACCATTTTACTGTACCAGTAGTTGTAGACATAATAGTATCCTATTTGTTTAATATAATTAATCTTAATTTTTTTCTAGCAATTAAATAAATTTAATCCGCTAAAACGATGATGCTGAGAGTGTTGCTATGACTTATTAAACAGGACGAGCTACTAACATAACTTCGAAACTTGGTACATAAATATAGGTAGTACTTTCTAGCTGCGTGCATTGTATATCGTTGGCAGAAAGAGTCAAGTTTTTTATCGACTTTATTAATTCTTTTGTTTGTTTTATGAACAAACCGTAAGATTAACACTATCAACAAGCCATTTTACTGTTTCACTTTTACCGTGTTATTTGTATCTCTACTTTTTCGGATAAGTTCATTGTCACCAATAGCTATTGCAGACTTTGCTAAGCGGTCATATAGCAAAACATTTACTGTTGCTGCCAAATTCATACAACCATTCGTTGGAATATATACCACAGCATCAGCTTTATCGATAACAGCCTGACTAATAGTGCCATCTTCAGGGCCAAACACATACATAGCATTTTTAGGATGAATGAAAGCCGGCAATGGCACCGCTCCTTCAATTAAATCAACACATATTAGCCTGCTCCCTTCGGGTAAACTTTCCACCAAAGATTCAACACCAATTAAAGGTATTTTTTTACTGGCACTTTGTGTATCGGTATGAAATTTCGCGGCTCTTGCATACCTAACACCACTGTAGAGTACGCTATCAACTTGATAACATCCTGCTGCGCGCATTACAGCACCAACATTACTTGGGCTTTTAGGATCGGTTAAACCTAATGTTATCTCAGCTGATTCAGCGTTTTTATGTTTTAACGGTACTTTTATCTTTTTAGTCATTAATATAATCGTTTTGGTTAGTTACTTTACAAATACAGCTAAATTCTACAGTAATTTTCCTTAGCGTTAATAAAAAACTCAAGTAAATAATAATTTTTTATTTGTTCTACAGTTAACATTTAATTTATCTGTTCGACCTTAGCGACTTATAGTTTAAGCTCGAAACCTATAGTTTAAGCTCGAAACCTATAGTGATATGAGCACTAAGTAAGTTTCACACTAGTAAGTAAAGTGACCAACTAAATTTATTTTTTAAAAATGATACAAAGCTATTAATAACGTATTATTCATGAGATCTATTCTTATCAAACAGTAAAGTTGTCATAATCCGTTACATTTCATAAGCAACAAATCAAAAAATAATGGTCATAATAAACTAGGGTTTTCTATCAATAACTATACCTGTGTCATCAATATTTAAAAGGAAAGATAATGAAAAATAGTCTCAAAAAACTATGGAAAGAAAATAAGTTATTATTTATTTTTATTGGTTTAATGTTGGTTTTTCGTAGCGCTGTCGCTGACTGGAGTGACGTACCTACTGGTTCGATGAAACCAACAATTGTTGAAGGCGATAGGATTTTTATTAATAAAATGGCTTATGATATTCGCTTACCCTTCACACATATTTCTCTTGTTGCACTTTCTGAACCACAAACCAATGACATCATTATTTTTGATTCAGTGGTATCAGATAAACGTTTAGTAAAACGTGTAATTGGTGTTCCAGGTGATACTGTTACCATGAAAAACAACAAATTAATTATAAACAACCAAGTCATTAGCTACAAAAAAGAATCAACAACAAACTTTCCATCGAACAATTACCACGACAAGGTTGAGACGATAAATGGCCAACCACATTTTATTCGAACCAGTAAGTTGGCTTCACAACTTGATAACTTCAACCAAGTTATCGTGCCTACTGATCAGTATCTAGTTCTAGGCGACAACCGAGATAATAGTGCAGATTCCCGGGTAATTGGCTTAGTGCCAAGGAAGGAAATTGTTGGTAGATCTAGTCAAGTCGCTTTTTCTCTAGATTACAATAATAACTTTTTACCACGCACTAATCGTTTTTTTCATTCACTTTAAATATTTGTCAACTGCTAGTACTTTTGCCTCAGATCTTAAATTACATTAGATAAATTCAGACAACTGTTTTTATTTAAATTTTGATGATACTGGTATTTATTTAACGTATGTCGTTAATAACGATATACGTTATCAGCTCTCACCACTTTTATAGCCTCATTGATATGCTGAAAAAAAACGCTACAACCACAAACTCAAATTTACAGGTAAGAAAAGCTCTTGTTGTTTTAGACTAATACTTTTAGTATCTCTAGCATTGTATTCAACTATTATTATCCCTAATAAACTTAAGGTTACTATGTATAAAAATTCTCCTAAGTCACTCGTACTAGCGGGTGCATTTTCTATTGCGACACTATTATCAGTATCGAGTAATGCAACAATTGTTGAATTTGAAACTTCTCAAGGGAATTTCAAAATTAACTTACACGATCAAACCACGCCTACAACAGTAGAAAATTTTTTAAAGTACATTAATGACGGGGATTTCAACAATACTGTTGTTCATCGTTTAGTGCCTAACTTTATTATGCAAGCGGGAGGCTTTGAATTTAACGGAAACTTTCCATTAACGGCCATTGATGTCGATAGTTCTATAAAAAATGAACCCTTGTATTCAAATGTTAGAGCAACTGTCGCGATGGCTAAAGTAGGAAACAGTCCTAATAGCGCAACCAGTCAGTGGTATATTAATTATAAAGATAATAGCGCTAACTTAGATATACAAAATGGTGGTTTTACGGTGTTTGGTGAAGTTATTGAAGGTATGGATAATATCGATAAAATAGCCCAATTACCCATTTGTCAAAGTATACCAATGCCAGATTATACCGACGAGCAATGTGCTAATAGTAATTTTGTACCTGCAGATGAGAATTTTGTAACCATTCGTGCTGTTACCATTTCAAATAGTTCAACAACAACGGCTGAAAGCCTATCTCCGGTAAAAAATACGCTGATTAATCAGGAGAGCAGTTCAAGTGATAGTAGCGGTGGCGGTGGCGGTAGCTTATCCTACTTTGCATTACTGACATTATCTTTAGTCGGCTTACGACGTAAAATGAAAATATCTTAAACGATATTAACTAGTCAGTGACCTTGCCGCGGAGTGCTTTAACATTACCGCGGTGAGATTTACCCGCTAAACGTCTTTTTTTGGAGTTTTTTGATGGTTTAGTTTCTCTTCGAACCTTTTGAATAACCATTGCTGATTTAATTACTTCAACAACACGCTCAAGTGCAGATTCACGATTTTTCTCTTGTGTTCTATACTGTTGCGCCTTGAGAACTAAAATTCCCTCTTTAGTGATACGTTTATCTTTTAATGCTAATAAACGTTCTTTATAAAAATCAGGTAAAGACGATGCCTTAATATCAAAGCGTAAATGAATCGCTGATGATACTTTATTGACATTTTGTCCTCCCGCCCCTTGTGCACGAATAGCGGTTAACTCGAGTTCATTTTGATCTAACCAGACATTATTTGAAAGGGCCAACATATTTTACTTCTACTACCTTATTTATTCACACGTTAAGTATACCATTCATAATGATAATAATAAGCTAGAAACTAAAACGGGAGCAATAGCTCCCGTAAACATTTAAGTATAACTACTTTGAAATTAGTTCAAATTCATTTCTTGAACTTTCTCATGGGCAATTTCAGGCGTAACTGAAACAGGTTTACTGTGTAAATTTGCTTTTAATTGGCCTTTTCTATGTTTAAGTGCGGCATCAAGCTTTTTGGCTACACTAGCAATCGCGGGAAACATAACATCGTCTTCTGCTGATACAGCAATACGACCACCTTCATAATTTGTTGTTATTTCTGCGCCATATTTTCCATGCTCTTTTGAAAGAATAATGTCTAATGAGATCAGCGTTGGAAAATGGTTAGAAATTTTTAAGAATTTTTCATCGATATGTTCTTTTACACCATCGGTAACATCTACATGGTGACCTGAAAGATTTATTTTCATAGGTATTCCTTTTGTTTATTGCTCTATTTAAGACTTGAGGGTAAAGTCGAAAAACGCAAGGCCTTAGTATGAAAAAAATAGAAATTAATTCATAAAAGAGCTTACACAATTAACTGTAGCAAAAATTATACATTTTATTTGGATTTTGCCTCATTTTTTATATTATTATTAATATTTATCCCTAAGTTAATGAAATTATATTATTTAAAAAAGTAAAGCATAAACAATAGGAGCCTTTTCATTTAAAAAACGGTTATAATATCCGCCAATTTTTAAGTTAATTAATCGCTGTTAAGCAGTAAAGAGACCTTACATGTTTGATGATATTCGCCCTTATCGTGACGATGAGGTTGTAACTGTGATCCGAAAACTGATTAATGACCAAGGGCTACTTTCTTCTATTGCTAGTTTTAAAATGCCTCGACTGTATAAGCTTCTACCCGTAATTTGTCGCTCAATGGTAAAATGGACGTTAAAGTTACGCGTGAGTAAGTTTCATAACATCGAAGACATTCAACGTGAAGTAGCAAAGTACTTGCATCACCTAGTACAAAAAAGTACCGATGGTTTTACTTTTCATGGTTTAGAGAAAATTGATACAAGTAAACCTATGCTGTTTATCAGTAATCATAGAGACATAGTACTTGATGTCGCATTAATTAATTGGGCGTTGTACAACAGCGGCATTAATACCGTTGAGGCAGCAGTCGGCGACAACTTATTGCATCAACCTTGGGTTGCTGACTTAATGCGTATTAACAAAAGCTTCATTGTTAAACGCAGTGAAGAGTCAAAACGTGCCATGCTCAATGCGTCAAAGCAATTATCAGCCTATATTCACCATACAGTTTATGAGCGCCAACAAAACATCTGGATAGCGCAGCGAGAAGGTCGTGCTAAAGACGGCATAGACAAAACCAACTCGGCTTTAATTTCAATGTTATTACTCAACAAAGACAAGCAAACACCGCTTGCAGACTATTTAAGTGAAATTAATATTGTACCTGTTTCAATTTCGTATGAATTTGATCCCTGTGATAGAGATAAAGCCATCGAACTTGCAGAACGAGAAGCAACGGGGTGTTATAAAAAGAAAGAAAACGAAGACTTAAATAGTATTACACAAGGGTTAATGGGGAAAAAAGGGCGTGTTCATGTTGAGTTCTGCCACACTATTCAAGGCGACTATGCCGATAGTAAAGCCGTTGCAAAAGCTATTGATAAAGAAATTATCAGTAACTATAAATTATATGACAGCAACTTAACGGCTTATGCCCAGCTTCACCAGCAAGATGATATTAAGCAAAGCGTGATGAATCAGTTAAATAGCCGGATGTCTGATTTAACTGAACAGCAACAGCATTGGTTATTAACTATGTATGCAAATCCTGTTAGAGCGAAACAAGCAGTAGATTAATGGCTAACAGAAACGGGTATGAATAAAAAACGGCGCTTTATAGCGCCGTTTTTATATAAAAGTAAACTTATTTTTTTATTGATATATGATAATTTTTTACATTATTAGCAAAAGAGTTATTATTTTTATTTTGATAGTACAATAAATAATTTTCATATTTATCAGTATCTTCACTTTGTACCAAATCTGTACTGGTACCCAATACAAGGGTGTCATCATTAATAATACTGTCATAACCAGATAAAGCCATAGTTACCGGTAATTGCCCCGTAATTCGTCCATAACTTGTCCATTTAGCTGGCATAGGTGTATTTTTTTCGGGATGGTAAGCTTGATAATTGACAGTAATTATAGCCAAAGGATAATTAGCAACATTACTGTAATTATAGCTCCAGTCTGATTTAATCTCTGAGAAATAAATATCATCAACATCTGGTTTTTTAGTCGTCGCGGCTAAGGCAAAACTAGTGTTGAAAGCTGAAGAAATAACTTGATGCTGGCTCGATATTTTTATTTGACCAAAAGCAGAATCAGTTTCAGATAAAATAACCTCTGCATTTGATTGATAAACAGTTTCTGAAACGTATAAATGGCTATTAAATAAATCAACTGAGTTATCATCTTCAAGCACTTTTGTTGCAAAATGTGCCTGCCCCAAAAATAACTGTTGTGTTGTAAAAGGCTGATGATTTTTATTTAAGCCAATTTGTTCAATGGCGGCGAAAGCTGAGAGTTGCCATACAGCTTGATTGTCGCTATTGACGACTGTTTGACTAAAATCATCAATAAAGCCAGCAGCACCCAAAACGTTACTGTTATTTCCGGTACCAACAAGCGAGAAAGAATGTAGTGGCCAGGCGCCATCAATTACTCGGCAAGCTTCAACATTAATAAAGTCAGTGCGTTGTGAGTCTATCGCTTCAGTGCTGGTAAATGTTGCGGAGCTAGTTACTTGAGTAATATCAGAGATAGGGGTATGTGACACTTCAACATTTCGAGTGATACATTCACAATTAGCATCAACAACTTTACTGATATGTTCTGCCTGATAAATGGCGGGCGTTGTTGCTTTTACCTGATGAAAACTAACAAAATCTAAACCTTCCACTTTTCCTTCTTGCTGAGTTTTAGCAACAAGTGTGTAATTTATGAGTTCATTGTCTGATAAAAAACTAAAAAGTCCATCAGCGTTTGGCTGTAACTTTGTAACAACACTCCAATCATTATTTTGAATAAACAACTCAGCATCAACAAACGGTAGTTTTTCGCCACATTTATTGGTCAGTGTAGACGTTAATGAAAAAGCATAACTTTTTGGCGCTGTTGGGGTCGTATTATCGCTGCCACCACCTCCTCCACATGCTTGTATACCCAAAAAGATAGGCAGTAATAAAAGTGTTTTTTTATAATTGTTTAACAATGAGTTTATTGGGCGGTTTTGTAGCTGAAATAATTTTAATAGCATATCAAGAATTCTTCCTAAGTTTAGCGATCCATTACAGTAATTATAAAGTAATCACCACTAAGACTTAAAGCACTAATATCATCGAGTCTTGTATTCATTATAAAAAATGATATTTTAGCTTTATATAAAGAAAAAAGATCAGCAAATGCTGATCTTTTGATATTGAAATTAAGTGTTAAGTTTATTTTTGCTGATAGAAAGCTGACATGGCTTTATATAATGAATATAAGTCAACTTTTGAACCTACCGCATAAGGAGAGTGAATTGACAAAATGGGTACACCAAAATCAATTACTTCCATATTGTCATTAGACAAATCGCTACCAATAGTTCCGCCAGAAGCTTTACCTTTATAGGTCGATGTTTGCCATTTGATTTTATTATTATCTAAGTAATTACGTGTCCATGCCATGTACTCTGAGTTAGCATTAAAACCACCACCGTACAGTTTCAAGTTAATACCGTTACCTAAACGTGGCGCATTGCCTAATTCCCAAACACCAGCCCAATTAGGATTAACACCCGGGTTAACATCCGCTGAAATAACTTTGGTATTACGCAAAACTTTACGTAACTGGTAATCGTTATAATCGTCACCCATTTGGTTGTATAACAAGCCACTTAACATATCAACAAGATAACTTGAGCTTGCCCCGGTATTATTAATATTGCCCACTTCTTCGTTATCCACTAAAAAGGCAACCGAGGTATACTCTGGAATTTTCTGTTCAAAGATGGCAGTAACAGCGGCAATAGAGCTTGCCTTATCATCTTGGCCATAAGCAGCGATCATGCTGCGATCAAAGCCAACATCGCGAGGTTTAGTTGCTGGTACTAAGGCTAATTCAGCAGACACTAAGTCTTCGACTGAAATGTCATACTCTGTTTTTAAGAAATCGGTGATCAATTCTTTTATTGATTTATCTAAGTCAGGCTTAGCTGCGATAATAACATCAAGTTCTTCTTTCTTGATCACATCACGACTTTTACGATCCCTGTTTGGATGATCAACATGCGGGGCTAAATCAGGTACCATAAAGATGGGATCGTTTTCATCAAAGCCAACAGAGATATTAACAACTGTCCCGTCTTTTTTGTCAACGCGGCCAACCAGCGCTAAAGGGATATTGACCCATTGATAGGTTTTAATACCACCATGAACATAAGTCTGCAGCATAGCAAACTTCTCTTTTTCATAAAGCGGTCGTCCTTTAAGTTCTAGGCGAGGTGAATCAATATGAGCGCCAACAATACGAGTACCTTGCTCAAGGCCTTTTTTACCAATAACAATTAATGAAATAGTACGGTCACGATTGACGTCATAAAAACGAGCACCTGGCTTTAAGTTACTTTTTTCAGACAAACGCTTAAAACCTTGTTTCTCAGCACGTTTTATAGTTTCTGTAACAAAGGTCAATTCTGTTGGTGTTTGATAAATAAAAGTTTTGTAATCGGTCGCATATTTTTCAACGGCAACTAACTCACTTTCAGATAAATTTAACCAGGTTGATGGTGAAACTTTCTTTGCTTGATCTTTTTCAGCTGTATCTGCATAACTCTGACCAGAAAGGGCCATAGTACTTATTATTGCGATGCTTGTTAGGGTTCTT
This sequence comes from Colwellia sp. MB3u-55, assembly GCF_014076785.1. Lineage (NCBI taxonomy): Bacteria > Pseudomonadati > Pseudomonadota > Gammaproteobacteria > Alteromonadales > Colwelliaceae > Colwellia > Colwellia sp. MB3u-55. Next base: position 41,505 of record NZ_JACGUS010000077.1, on the reverse strand, counting down.
TTTATGTTCATTATTATTTCTTTTAATTAATAGCTCCTGATTATAATAAAGAGAAGTAACGTCTCCTTACAAGGTTTATTCGTTTGAACCGATAGAAAATAAGATGAACGTCGACATTTTAATCTCCATATTACAATAAATGCTCATCGCTTTGATCAATATTACTCAACACAATTAATTTTTGACGTAATGTAGCAAACAAAAACAATAAAAAGTGAATAACAAACAGCACCTATTTGACATGACTAAATATTAATAAAATACTGGCACCACAATGTTTTAATTAAAAAAGTAGATAAAAATAAGTTAATAAAAGCAAGCCTTGCTAAAAATCAGTTGAAATTCGATCAACTCCATTATTTACGCGATGACTGAAGTAGATTTCCCCCGCTTATATGATATAAATACTGAGGTATTTTAAATGAAAAGTGTTTCCACTAGGAAATCTTAAAAATAATAAAGTAGGATCTGGGTAAATGACATTAAATAAATCTCAAATAGCTAAGGCGCTGTCCATTGCTATTATAAGCTCAAGTGTTGTACTGATGGGCTGTGAAAAAGCAGACACAGCAAGCAACTCAGCAGTCGCTGAAACCATACAGCAAACAAGTTTATTACGTACTCAAAGTGAATCACTTGAAGCAGTTTATGCTGAGATGCGTGCTAAACAAGTCAGCAACGTTAGCTATAAGTTAAGTGTGACGATTGATAATAAAAGCGAAAGTTTTTCTGGCTCTACCGAGTTACTCTTTGATTTAGTAGAGAACAATCAAAATGATTTAACCATAGATTTTGATGAAGGCACCATAAACTCATTAAAAGTGAATGGTAAAGTAGTTAAGTTTAGCTATGAAAAATGGTTTATCACTATTCCTGCTAGCGAATTAACAGCGGGTAAGCAAAGTATTACTATAGATTACCAACGTCCTTACTCTACTGACGGCTCTGGTTTCCATCGTTTTGTTGACCCTAAAAATGGTGAAGTTTACTTATACACCGATTTTGAACCTTATGACGCGAACCGATTATTTCCTCATTTTGATCAACCTGATTTAAAAGCCAGCTACGAAATACAAGTAACCGCTCCCGCTCATTGGCAAATAATTAGCGCAACTCGCGAAACAACGATTAGCGAAAACGGTGATAACAAAGTATGGTCATTCCCTGCTTCAGCAAGATTCTCTTCTTATGTTTTCTCTCTTCATGCAGGTAATTACGCTGTATGGGAAGATGATTTTGAAGGGATGAAATTGCGTTTATTTGCTCGTCAAAGTTTAGCCGAATACGTTAAAACTGACGAATGGTTTATCCCAACCAAACAAAGTTTTGCCTTCTTCAATAAGTACTTTGATGTGAAATACCCTTTTGGCAAATATGACCAAATTGTTGCACCTGACTTTAATGCCGGTGCTATGGAAAACGTTGCTGCGGTTACATTCAATGAAGGCTATATTGCACGTGGAGAGAAATCAACCAGTGCTCGCATGAGTCTTGCTAATGTTATTGCTCATGAAATGGCACACATGTGGTTTGGTGATTTAGTTACCATGCGCTGGTGGAACGGCTTATGGTTAAATGAAAGTTTTGCTACTTATATGGCCAACTTAGCTATTGCAGAAGCCAGCGACTTTGAGAACAACTGGGATGTATTCTACTCTGGTACTAAACAATGGGCTTACCGCACTGATGACTCAGTGAACACTCATGCGATAGAATTACCGGTTGCTTCTACGGGTGTTGCTTTGTCAAATTTTGACGGTATTACCTACGGTAAGGGCGCATCAGTATTAAAGCAGTTGCCTTATTATTTAGGTGAAGAGAACTTCCGCATTGGTGTTAGCAATTACTTGAAAAAGTTTTCTTACCAAAATACTGATTTAGACGATTTCATTGGTGAACTTGGCAAAGCTGCAGATAAAGATATGACCCAGTGGACACAAGACTGGTTATATAATGCAGGTTTAAACACCATCAAAGTTAATTACCAATGTAGTGATGGTAAAATTAGTGAGTTTGCGATAAACCAAACAGCACCAGATGGTTACCCAACATTACGTGAACAACGTGTTCAAATTGGTTTATACAATGTTAGTGCTGATGGCACTGCGATTAACTTAACCTCTGCAACACCTATTATGTATAAAGGTGCAACCACTGAGATCAAGGCTGTGATAGGTCAAGCATGTCCTGATTTGGTTTATCCAAACGAAGCCGATTGGGGTTACGTAAAAGTAGATCTTGATGAAAAGTCATTGGCATCAGCACAAAAACACATTAATGCTATTGATAATGCCACCATGCGCTTAATGCTATGGCAGAGTTTGTCTGACAGCGTCAACGATGCAAACTTAGCCGCTGACCAGTTGGTAACGTTTGCCATGGCTAATATTGAGGGTGAAAGCGATTATAACGTATCGCGTAAAATTGCGAGTACCTTAACCTCGGCTTTAGGCTTTCTAACTGTTGCAACACGCTTAGAGCAAAAAGATTATACGGCACTTTATATGGACGTTGAAAACTTATACTTACGTTTATTAGAAAATGCCGAAGCGGGTTCAGATTTCCAAAAACTTTGGTATGGTCGTTATGTTGGTGTAACGAAAACAACTAAGCATTTAAATCGCTTACAAAATATTTTGAACGGTGAAAAAAGTTTTGATGGTATTACCATAGATCAAGACAAGCGCTGGACATTAATTGCTAAAATGAACCGTTACCTACATGGTAATTACCAAGCATTATTGAGCACTGAAGCCAAAAAAGACATTACCGATTCAGGTGTTAAAAGTGCTATTTATGCAGAAGTTATTCGACCTGAGGCTGAAGTTAAAGAAAAATGGTTTAACATCGTTATTAATAACCCTGACAAACTAAAACTTTCTACCCTTCGTTATATTATGTGGGGTTTATTCCCTGGTGAGCAACAAGCTTTAGAAGCGCCATATAAAGCTAAAATTCTCGCACACATCCCTAAATTAAATGAAGGAAGTGATTTAGGTTTATTAGAGTCTTTTGCTGATAGCATGTTACCGACACAATGTAATGCAGCCAGTGAAGCAGAATTAGCACAACTGATTAAAGACTACAGTGGTATGAAGCCACAAGTGTTAAAGACAGTCAAAGCTAGCCATCAACAAATTGGTCGCTGTGTTAAAGCGCTTGAACTATTAAAATAATATTTCATTAGCGTAATAAAAAGGCCTTATGTGAAAACATAAGGCCTTTTTTATTTTATTTTATTTTATTTTATAAAAAATTAAAGCGTTAAAGCGTAAGCTCTAGCTTTTTCTAGGTCTTCTGGCGTATCAACCCCTTCAACCGCTAAACGAGTTTCGGCTACCGCAACATGAATTTTTTCACCTTGCCATAATACGCGCAGTTGTTCTAAAGACTCAATTTGCTCTAATTGACTGGCCGGCCATTGCACGTAATCTTTAATGAACCCAGCTCGATATGCGTAGATACCAATATGGCGTAAGTAAAAATCGCCAATAGCGGCGACACTTTTCTCATTAAGAAAACGATCTCTGTCATAAGGGATCGTCGAACGGCTAAAGTACATCGCATAACCGTGTTTATCTGTTAACACTTTAACCGCGTTAGGATTAAAAGCCTCATCGACGTCATGAATACGCACAGCAAGTGTCGCCATTCTAGCTTGTTGCTGATTTGTTCTCTGCTGGTCTGCTAAATTTCTGGCAACTTGCGCAATATTTTCAGCGGGAATAAAAGGCTCATCCCCCTGAACATTAACGATAACCTGATCATCGTCAAAGTTATAAATGTTCATCACTTCGGCTAAACGTTCGGTACCCGATTGATGATCGGCACGAGTTTTACAAACCTCGCCACCAAATGCTAATACCGCTTCTTCAACCTGCTTATTATCAGTGGCGACAATCACTTGGCTAGCACCACTTTGCTGGGCTTTTTCAACAACCCATTGGATCATCGGCTTACCATTAATATCGGCTAAGACTTTTCCCGGTAAACGAGACGACTCAAACCGAGCAGGTATTACAACAATAAAAGACATTTAATTCTCCAAATACATTTAATTAGTCATTTTCGGTAATACGGCGCGCTTCACTTTCTAACAAGACCGGAATGCCTTTTTCAATAGCGTAAGCAAGGCGGTCGAATCTACAGATTAATTCTTGTTGTTCTTTATTGTAATCAAGTTTGCCCTTGCATGCTGGACAAGCTAATATTTCCATTAGTTTTACGTCAAATGCCATGTTTATTCTCTTATTTATCAGTTTATTGATTAGTTAACTTAGCGTGAATCTAGCCTTAATACGGCTCAGTTTATCTGCTTTTACTTTGTCAAATAGCGCGTCTAAAAATGGCGTTATTTGTTTATTTTCAATATGGGCATCAACCGGTAAATACCACCAGTTATTTTTAGCAAAAGACGTACATTTTACCGCGTCTTTTTCTGTCATCAAAAGTGGAATATCGTCAGAAAAACTGACAAATTGCGCTTCATTGTAATGCTGGTGATCTTTGAAGCCTACTGATGATTCAAGACTAAAGCCACTATCAACTAAAGTTTTAAAAAAACGACTAGGGTCACCAATACCGGCGATAGCATTGATACGCTTAGTGTGACTTTCGTTATCATTAAACTGTTGATAAAAATCAGTTAATGATAGCTGCTGCTTGGTTTTAACATTAACCACCGTTTTTGCCATTAAGGTCATTGTTATTTGTGGTGTACCAACTGGATAAACTTTATTATCGGTTGGCGTTGCGCCATTAAAGATAAGCGCGTCGACTGTTTTCAAACGCCATAAACCTTCACGTAATGGCCCTGCGGGTAATAACAAGCCATTTCCAAACACGCGTTTACCGTCAATAACAATAAGCTCAAAATCTCGTTCTAAGCGATAGTGTTGTAAACCATCGTCAGCAATAATAACGTCGCAGCCTTGCTGCATTAACAACCTGGCACTCGCCACTCGATCGCCGCCAACCACAACAGGAATACGATGGCGTTGATAAATTAATAAAGGCTCATCGCCTGTTTCAGCTGCGGTACTGCTTGCATTGAGTAAGTAGGGATAGTGCGGTGCTTGTCCACCATAACCTCGACTAATAACGCCAACTTTCATGTTTTGTGCAAAGCATTGCTTAATTAAGTACAAAACCACCGGTGTTTTACCGTTACCACCAATACCAATATTACCCACCACCACCACAGGGATATCGATACCAAAAGATTTAAAAAAATACAGTTGATAGCATTTTCGTCGCAACGCGGATAGCAACCAAAAAATAACAGTTAACGGTAACAATAACGGCACGAGCAGCCATTTAGCTGGGTGTTGAAAAAACCAAACCTTTTCAATTAAGCGCATAGCAAAATCTCAACCGTCATTTTATTCGCTAAATTGAAAGTTGTGTAATTTTGCATAAGCACCTTCTTTTGCTAATAACGTTTGATGATCGCCCTGTTCAAGAATTTTACCTTGTTCCATAACAATAATTTTATCGGCATTTTCAATGGTAGACAAGCGATGAGCAATAACAATACAGGTACGATCTTTTTGTAAAACTTGCAAAGCATCTTGAATATGACGTTCTGACTCGGTATCTAATGCACTGGTTGCTTCATCAAGAATTAAAAAAGGTGCATCACACAATAATGCTCGAGCGATAGCAACACGTTGGCGTTGTCCACCAGAAAGTAAAGCACCATTGTCACCAATGTTAGTATCTATTCCGTCAACCATATTTTCTGCAAACTCAAGCACATGAGCACTTTTAGCCGCAGCTAAAACTTCGTCACGACTGGCGTTGGGTTTACCATAGGCAATATTATTAGCGATAGAGTCATTAAATAACACCACCTGCTGAGAAACATAAGCAAACTGAGCACGTAAGTCTTTCAACTTGTATGAGGTAATGTCTTTTCCATCAATTAATACTTTACCCGCTGTTGCATCATAAAAGCGCAGCAAAATTGCACTGGCGGTTGATTTTCCACTCCCCGAGCGACCAACCAAAGCCACTGTTTCGCCAGCATTCGCGGTAAAGCTTAGTTGAGTAAGCGCTAATTTTTCGTCATTAGTATAAGAAAAATTAACTTGTTCAAAAGCAAGTGTTCCTTTGGCTTTATCAAGTGATTGTTGGCCCGTGTCTTTTTCATTTTCTTGGTCAAGCACCGCAAAAATACTAACACAAGCCGCCATACCATTTTGAAAGTCACTGTTAACCGTAGTTAATAACTTTAAGGGTCTCAGTAGCATAGTCATACAAGTAATCACCGTTATGAAAATCCCTGGCGTTAAACTGGCTTTCATACTTTCTAAATTGGCAACGTAAAGTACAAACGCTAACGCAAAAGAGGCGATAATTTGTATCAAGGGTACGCTGAAAGATTTAGTGGCCACCATCTTCATGCGCTGTTGACGATTATGTTTATTTATCTGACCAAAACGTTCGAACTCACGTTCTTGTCCGCCAAAGGTTAAGACCACCTTATGCGCGTTAAAGGTCTGCTCGGCAGCAGAAGTGACTTCACCCATCGCATTTTGAATTTTTTTACTAACTTGGCGAAAACGTTTCGAAACCACAGTAACAATAATAGCGATGATAGGAGTTATAAGGAGGAATATTGCTGATAACTGCCAACTGTTATAAAACATAACCGCGAGAAAACCAATCACCATAGCGCCTTGTTGCACTAAGGTAAGTAATGCTTTACTGGTTGCATTAAGGACTTGTTCGGTATCAAAGGTCAGTTTAGAGATTAACGTTCCAGTAGACTCTTTATCATGAAAAGTCACCGGTAGCGCCATAATGTGTTCGAATAAGTTTTGTCTTAAATCGGTAACGACATTATTACCCACCCAAGCTAAACAATAATTACCAAAGAAATGGCAGATACCTCGGATAATAAAACAAACAATAACAAAAAGGGGGGCCCACTTCATAAAGTTAGGATTAGCATCAGTTAAACCATCATCGATTAATGGCTGTAACTGCGAGAAAAATAAAGTGTCGATACCGGCGTAGCCAAGCATCCCTAATATAGCGATGACAAACCCTGCTTTGTAAGGTTTAGCATAACTCATTAAGCGTTTAAAATTTTGCCACGTTGTGGCTTGTGCGGCTACTTTGCTTTTACTTGCTAACATTCAGTCTCTCTGTGACTTCGCGATTAATTATTCATATCCAAGCCATTTTAGCGTTATTTCTTAGTTGCAACCAACTAATAATATTTACAACGTTAATTAGCAAACCAATATGGCTTGATATGCAGACGATAAGATTGAATTTCAAGAGCTTGTTCGGTAATGTTTATGCGGATCATTCCATGTTCAGCAGTTGCATACGGCGTTACATTGAGCTGATGATAACGTTTAAGTACCGCTTTATTAGGCATCTTCCATCGATTCATAAAACCCGCGCTAAAGATAACGGCCTCGGGTGAAACCGCTTTAATAAACCCCGTACTTGATGAGGTTTTAGAGCCATGGTGCGGCGCAACAATAACATCAGCTTTTAACTGATTAGCGATTTCAGTATTAGCGATTTCAGTATTAGCGACCAGTATTTTTTCAACTTTATGAGGAATATCACCCGTTAATAGCACCTTATATTTACCATCAGAAATATGGATCACGCACGAATTATCATTTTCTTTATCTTCAATAACCACCGGCCACAACACAGAAAAAGTGAGACCTTGCCAAGAGAAATCATCGCCTTGTTTACAACTGTGCATGTTAACAAAACTATACCTGCCAACATCTTCTACCGGTTGATTATACTTGATGTGCTTAACGATAATTTTATTTAGCGCCACTTTTTTATCGATAAAAGCCAAGCCACCAGCATGATCGTTATCAGCATGACTTAACAGTAAATAGTCAAGAGTGGTCAAGCCTTGATACTGTAAATAAGGAAAAATCACACTTTCTGCCAAGTTAAATCCACTAGGATAACTTGCCCCTGTATCGTATAAAATAGCCTGTCCATGCCTTTCAATAACAACCGCTAACCCTTGCCCCACATCAAGGACACTCACTTGCCAGTCATCATTTTTTTGTTGGTCATTAACAAACACATAACTGAATAAAAAAGTAAGTGATACTGCAACAACCAGTATTTTTTTGGGTAAGGCTAGAAAATAACTGATGAAGCATAAACCGGTGATTATCAAAACAACCACTAACGTCTGATGGTTAACGTCGATAAACAGCCATTGTTGGCTCGATAAGTAACGTAGCCACTGCCAAATAAATGTTAATGATATTAACGATAACTCAAGAAAAAATATAGCCAGCGCTTCACTAAAAGGCATAGCAACCACAGCCAATAAACATAACGGAATAGCGGTAAAACTCATCCAAGGCACGGCAATAATATTAGCAAGTAATGCAGAAAGAGGTAGTTGATGATTTAATAAAGCCGCCACAGGCAACATAAATAATGTTAAACCTAGCTGTATAATCATTAAAGAAAGGAGCCAAGCTTTTATTTTTTCAACTTTACCATCACCAGATGTTAACAGTAACTTTCGACATCGCCAGATAACCAATAATATCAGTGATACCGCATAAACACTTAGCCAAAAACTGACACTAAATAGACTAAAAGGTGATATTAATATAATGCAAACGATACTCAGTAATAACCAACGTATTATTGTTAATTTAACCCCCAATAACTTAGCGCAAATAAATATTTGCATCATGATCAAGGCACGCAATGTAGGTAAAGAAAAGCCGGCGAGATAAGCATAAAATAGTGCAATTAAGCTACTAAAAACGAAAGCCACGATACGACTGTTCTTTTTTACCACCCATAACTTGCCTTTTTCAGATAACAGTAAGTAAAACGGACTATAGCTAAAAAACATCAAGATGAATCCAAAAGCACCACTGGCAATTAAGCCTAAGTGTAAGCCAGAAATAGCCATTAAATGCTGTGTTCCTGTTGCTTGTAAAACTTGCCATTGCTCAGCGGTAATTTTGCCACGTTCGCCAAAGGTAAGAGCAAAAATAAAATGGTGCAGATCGTTTGTCAAAGCCAATGAGTCTATTAATTCATTGAGTTGTAGGTACAAATTTTGACGATAACTAGGCTGCGCTGCTATTAATTTATTTTTTGCTGAATGTTTTACATAGCCAGTAGCATGGAGTTCCTTTTGTCTTAACCATGTTTGATAGCTAAAACCGCCAACATTTGCAAAACCATGGGCAGGTTTTACTCGCACCATAAGTTGCCATTTCTGGCCTTGGTTAATCTTAGTAACTTTTTTTAAGTGATACGGTTTAACAGACTTATGATCCCAGCGGAGACGAATATTTATCTTTGATTGAAGTTTTTGTTGATTGACTTCTTCAACAACAAAATTAAAACGTGATACTTGTTTGGTCGTTTCATCCTTGTTTGTTTTACGCGTTAATGACTTTGGAATATTAGCAATCACACCTTTTACCGTTAAGGTTGTACCGAAAAAATCATCTGTAATTAGGCTATTAACTTGCCATATATTTTGATAAACGAAGCCAGCATAGAGTAACCAAGCACAGCCAAAAAAGAGCCCACTATAACTCCGTAACCTTTTGATGAGACAAAAAATGACAGCAAAACAAAAACAAATATAAACTTGCGAAATGTCTGGTACTATCGGTAAGAATAGTGACAAAATAGCACCGATAAAAAATGTAAATAGCCACCGTTCCATAGTGATTAATTTCCGTATCTGTCTAATCGATAAATAAAGCCTAGATAATATAAGTAAGTATATGCCTAAAAAACTCTTCAAGCGTTATATGCCGGATCACAACACCATAAAAAATAATAAACATTTAAAAATTTTTGGTGCGTCATTGCATAACCCCAACTTATGGCATTTAAACCGTAATTCTGTCGCAAAAGCTTTTGCCGTAGGTTTATTTTTTGCCTTTATCCCGGTACCTTTTCAAATGGTTTTAGCTGCTGGTGTTGCTATTATAGTACATTCGAATTTGCCACTTTCTGTTGCACTCGTTTGGATAACTAATCCGCTCACAATACCCGCAATTTTTTATGGCTGTTATATGGTTGGCATCTGGCTACTAGGCCGATCTGAAAAAGAATTTGTATTTGAAGCGAATTGGCAATGGCTGGTTGATAGTTTATCAACTATTGGACCAGCATTTTTACTTGGCTGTGGCGTGCTAGCGGTACTTTTCTCGCTAATAGGTTATTTTTCCATACATGGTCTATGGCGATATTCTGTTATCAAACAATGGAATAAACGTAAAAGTAGAAAGTAAAAATCTGCTCTAGTCTCGCGTTGGTTATAAAAATTATCGGTTAATAATATAAAAGTGAAACCCGCTACATTTGTCCTAACACCTGCGCTGGCTCAACTTTAGTTGCTTGCCATGCGGGGTAAATAGTCGCCAGTAGACTCATCAGTAAAGCCGTACAAACAGTGATTACAACATCAGCTTGGCTTAAGTGAGTGGGAAGAAAGTCGATAAAATAGATATCGCCTGATAACACTTTTACATTAAGAAGTGTTTCTACTGCGGTAACAATATCAGTTAAATTTAATGAGATAACAATACCTAACACTGTCCCCACTAGACAACCCACGACTCCATTAACCAGTCCTTGAAACATAAAGGTCATCATTATAACACTCGCTGGTGCCCCCATAGTTTTTAAAATAGCGATATCACCTTTTTTCTCATTGACCGCCATGATCAGCGTTGAAACAATATTAAAACTTGCTACCGCTATGACTAATATTAAGACAATAAACATCACTAAGCGCACAAGCTGTATATCATTAAAAATATGCCCGTGACTTCGTGTCCAATCATAAATGGCAACATAAGTATCATCAAAGCTATAAGCAACATCACGTGTTACCTGCGGCGCTTGAAAAACATCAGCTACTTTTATGCGAATTCCCTGAACTTGCCCCTTATCGAGATTTACCATTTTTTCGGCATGCTCAAGTGAAAGATATACAGAGTTTTCGTCAATCGTACCGCCAAATTTAAAAATGCCAACAACGTTGACTTGGTGCTTAACCGGCACCGGAAATTTAGCACTCGCTTGCTGGTTACTTTTTTGGGCGATGACATTCGATAGTAACAATTGTAGTGAGTCACCTAACTCAAGTTGTAATTTTTTTGCAACTCCGGATCCGATAATAACACCGACCGTAGGGGTTTCGGTATTTTCATTATCGACGATCGCTTGCCAGCTGCCGGCAATCATATAATCGGCAATAGTAGAAACTTGCTGTTCTAACTTTACATCGACACCACGCACAGCAACGGCTTTGAGTTCACTACCATGTTGCATCATACCGGTAAGTTTTATCACAGGTGCAGCGGCTATCACTTGTGGATGTTGTTGTGCTTTCGCCACGTGTTTTTGCCAGTTATCTATCGGCGTATTAATAGCAATTAGCTCGCCGTGAGGGATAACCGACAGCAAATGTTGCGCTAATGCTCGCTCAAAACCGTTCATTGCTGAGAGCACAATAATCAATACCATTACACCAAGCGCAATACCGATAGTGGAAGATGCTGAAATAAACGAAGAGAAGCCATTACCGTTTCGGCTACGCACATAACGTAAGCCTAAAAATAAACTTAATGATTGGGTCATTTAAAAAGCCTTAACTTTCAAGGGGCGCTAACCGGCCGTGCGATAAACGTAGTTGGCGATCCATTCTGGCAGCAAGTATTAAGTCATGGGTAACAATAACAAAACTGGTGTTTACTGTTTTATTAAGGTCACGTAATAACTGATATATTTGCTCTGCAGTATCAAAGTCTAAATTCCCTGTTGGTTCATCAGCTAATATTAACGAAGGTTTAGTCACTAATGCCCGAGCAATAGCTACACGTTGACGTTCACCACCAGAAAGCGCTGAGGGCCGGTGCTCAAAGCGATGACTTAACCCAACCTGTGTGAGCATTTCTTGTGCAGCAGCTAAGGCCGCTTTAGGTGAATCCCCGCGAATCAGTAAAGGCATTGCCACGTTTTCTTGTGCTGAAAACTCCATCATTAAATGATGGAATTGATAAATAAAACCAATATGTTTATTGCGAAATTTAGCACGTTGCTTGTCAGATAACTGGTGGATATCAACACCGCTAATAAAGACCTGCCCTGAAGACGGAGAATCTAGTGCTCCAGCTATATGTAAAAAAGTACTTTTACCACAACCAGAGCTGCCCACTATAGCAACAAGTTCACCCGCATCTACTGACAAATCAAGCCCGTCTAAGACTTTGGTTTCAATGCTACCTTGATAATATGACTTTGATAATTGCTGACAAAGTAAACCTTTACTCATTTCGTAAAACCTCGGCAGGCTCTGTTAAAGAAGCCTGATAAGCGGGATATAATGTAGCAATAAAACTCATCGCTAACGCTGATAAAACAATACTAAACACATTATTCACTGATAGTTCGACGGGCAAAGACTGCCCTGCTCCCAATAAATTAACACCGAGAAGGGTAAATATAGTGTTTAAATTTAAGGTTAGTATGGCGCCAACCACAGTACCGATAGTGACGCCCCAAAAACCATTAACTAAACCTTGAGTAATAAATATTTTTACCACGCCAAGGCGATCTAGCCCAAGTGTTTGTAAAATACTAATTTCACCCTTTTTTTCGATAACAACCATCACTAAAGCGGAAACAATATTAAACGCGGCAACGGCAATAATTAAGCTCAACATCAACCACATCATATTTTTCTCCATGCGCACAGCAGAAAATAAAGCGCCTTGAGTATCGCGCCATGTCGTAAAATCATACTGTGGATATTGTTGTTTTAAACGTTTGACCACTTGCTCAGCAGCAAAAGCATCATCAAGATACAAACGAAGTTTTTCAACGCCATCACCTCTTTGTCGATGAAGTTTTGCGCCATCTTTACTGTGAATATAGACCAGTCCTTCATCAACTTGTGAGCCAACACTAAAAATACCAGCGATGGTAAAAGTGCGTTGCACCGGAATTCTCCCCATTGGGGTAAAAACGGTTTTATTAGGCAGTGTTAAACGTATTTTATCACCCAAATCGACATCAAGTTGTCTTGCTAACGACTGTCCGATAACAATGGCAAAGCTCTGTGTCGATAGATTATCTAAATGTCCTGATACCATAGAGTTGTTAACAATATTGTGCTGCTCGAATTCAGGCATGATTCCTTGAATGAGTACACCGCGTAATGCGCCAGAATTAGCTTGTATGAGTGCTTCACTTTCCAACAAAGGAGTAACTTCTTTAACTTTAGGCGTAAGTAATAATTGTTCACGTAGGATTTGCCATGTAGGTAAAGCATTGTTTTTGTTTTGCAGAGGTTGATTGGCGACGACAATATGGGGAACTAGACCCAATATTCTCCGTTTTTGTTCACCTTCTAAACCGTCCATAACGGAAACAACTGTGATCAATGATGCGACACCCAGGACGATACCGACAATGGAGAAAAAAGTGATAAAGGATACAAATCCAGAACTTTTACGGCTACGACTATAGCGTAGCCCAATGAAAAAACTGACGGGTTGAAACATTAATTAAACTTCATCTTATGTTATTCAGTAAGAGAACTATTACTCTATAAGTAGCCACAGCATAGCACAGTCAATGTTTTATTTGGCAGCAAAAAAGCCAATAATTAATATTGATAAAAATCAAAGTTAAAAATATTACGATTATTTTCAATTAGTTAAATAAAAAAATAAAAAAGTCATCAGGCTTAATGTACAAAATAAAATACGGCACTGCTGATACATTATGTAAAAATTCATGTCCAAATCTAGTAAAAAGCCCTGTAACCCTTTAGTATCAATGCGTTTACCATTTTATAACCATATTCTTTACTTAATAATAATGAGATTACCATGAAAAAAATAATAACAGGTGCAGTCTGTTCTTCGTTATTGTTGCTTGCCGCTTGCAACGACAATCCAGAAAGCACTGAGACAACTAAGCAAGAAATGCCTATCATGCAAAAAACTGCATTAGCTTCAGGTATCGACAAAGCAACAATGGACTTATCCGTTCGTCCGCAAGACAACTTTTATCGTTATGTAAACGGTGCTTGGTTGAACGCTAATGAAATCCCTGGAGACAAAACGTCAATTGGTGCCTTTTATGACTTACGTGACGAAGCTGATGACAATGTAAAAGTAATCATTGAAGAATTAGCAGCAACAGAAAATTTAAAAATGGGCAGCGACGAACAAAAAGTAGCTGACTTATTCCGTTCATATATGAACATGGATGCACGTAATACTGCAGGTACGGCTCCTATTCAACCATTATTTGATAGCATCAATGGTTTAAAAGACAAGAATGAACTTGCAACATTTTTTGGTGAAAATCAAAAAAATGGTGTCGGTAGTCCGTTAGCGTTTTATATTAGCGTTGACGGTAAAGACTCAACTCGCTATGCCACTCATATTTGGCAAACAGGTTTAGGCTTACCCGACAGAGATTACTACTTTGATGAAACCGAACGCTTTGCCGCATTGCGTAAAGGTTATGTTGCTCATATTGAAAATATGTTCAATTTAGCTGGTTTGAAGAACGGTAAAGCTGCTGCGCAAACGGTCATGGCAATTGAAACTAAATTAGCAGGTTTTCATTGGACAAAAATTGAAACTCGTGACAGCAGTAAAACTTACAATAAATTCGATGTCGCTGACTTAAATACAGTTACTGATGCATTTAACTGGAATGCTTACCTTGCTGCTCAAGGCGTATCAGCGCAAAAAGACATCATTATTAACCAACCTTCATTTGTTAAAGGTTTTGGCGAAATATTTGCAGCAACCCCATTAGCTGATTGGCAAACTTACTTAACTTTCCATACCTTAAGTAACTTTGCTGGTTCTTTAACCGCTGACTTAGATAATGAAAACTTTGACTTTTATTCTCAGCAGTTAAGAGGACAAAAAGAACAACGTCCAATGTGGAAGCGTGGTGTTGGCGTAGTTAACAGCAATTTAGGTGAGGTTATTGGTAAAGTTTATGTGAGCCGTCACTTTAAGCCTGAAGCTAAAACCCGTATGACACAACTTGTTGAAAACTTACGCGGAGCATATGGTGCAAGTATTGATGAACTAGAGTGGATGTCTGATTCAACTAAAAAAGCTGCCCATGTTAAACTAGCAAGCTTTGATCCTAAAATTGGTTACCCAAATAAGTGGGAAGACTACTCCGCACTTGTTATTAAAGGTGATGACTTAGTGGGCAATAAAATGCGTTCTGGTAGTGTTTCTCATCAAAAAGAAGTCGCTAAGTTAGGTGGTCCAATTGATAAGCAAGAATGGGGCATGACGCCGCAAACTGTTAATGCTTATTACAATCCAACTAAGAATGAAATTGTTTTCCCTGCAGCCATATTACAACCACCATTTTTCAACTTAGCTGCTGACGATGCGGTTAACTATGGCGGTATTGGCGCGGTTATCGGTCATGAAATGGGTCACGGATTTGACGACCAAGGGAGTAAGTATGATGGCGACGGTAACATGCGTAACTGGTGGACTGAAGCAGATTTAGCGGCCTTTAAAGTTCGCACCGATGACTTGGTAAAACAATACGATGGCTATTCAGTATTTGAAGACTTAAATGTAAACGGTTCTTTAACACTGGGCGAGAATATTGGTGATTTATCAGGGGTAACTATCGCGTATAAAGCTTATATTGCTTCATTAAATGGTAAAGAAGCACCAGTAATTGACGGACTAACTGGCGATCAACGTTTCTTCATGGGCTTTGCTCAAGTATGGCGTGGAAAAAAGGTTGAGAAATCATTACGTAATCAAGTAGCAACTGACCCTCATTCACCTGGTGAGTTCCGTGCATTAGGTTCTTTATCTAACATGCCTGAATTCTACAAAGCGTTTAACGTTAAAGAAGGTGATGCTATGTATATCGCCCCTGAGAAACGTGTAAAAATTTGGTAAGCCAATGGCTTAGTTAAATAACGTTCTTATTAGAAAAATACTAAAATGCCAACAACTATTGTTGGCATTTTTATTACTGAAAATTCCTTGCCTTAGATTCTATTTATCAAAAACATAAAATCAATGATGTTTAATACCGCTAGATATTGTAAATAATTATAAATCTCGTAAACTAACGCAACGTAAACGTGTTTAGGGAATAAGGTGAGAAACCTTGACTGTTCCCGCAACTGTAAATTGTAGTGACTTAAGAGTTGCCAATGAGTCAGCATACCTATCCACAATAAGATTACCACCATTAACATCAATAAAATCGTGCGGGAATACACGGTAAATTGCTATTTTTTAAGGGACCCCCTTAACGTTAGCCTTGCCTTTTCTCCTCTTTAAAAAAACTATAATTACCCATAGGAATACTCATGGTTGACGAAACACAAAAAAGTGAAAAACACCAAGCACGCATGCAAAAAGTAAAAGACAAAGTTGATGCAAGAGTTGATGCTGCCACTGATGAACGCGGTATATTAATTGTAATTACAGGTAACGGTAAGGGTAAGTCAACATCAGGATTTGGCACGCTAACTCGCGCAGTAGGACACGGTCTAAACGCAGCAGCCATTCAGTTTATAAAAGGCACTTGGGCTTGTGGCGAAAGAAATGTCCTAGAAAAGCTCGGCGTACCTTTTCACGTGATGGCAACAGGGTTTACTTGGAATACACAAGATAAATCAACCGATATTGCCGCTGCTCAACTTGTTTGGAAAGAAGCAAAGAAACTATTAGCTGACGAAACCGTTGATGTTGTGCTACTTGATGAACTGACTTATATGTTGTCGTTTAAATACCTTGATCTTGATGAAGTACTAGACGCCATCGCTAATCGCCCGCCTATGCAACATGTAATAGCCACAGGCCGTGGCGCACACCGTTCACTCTTAGAATTAGCTGATACAGTAAGTGAAGTGCAATCGATTAAACATGCTTTTGATAATAATATAAAAGCACAAAAAGGTATTGATTGGTAATAACTCAGCACCCAGATAGCAGTTCAGCCATGTTGATACCAACTCCGTCATGCTGATACCAACTCCGTCATGCTGAATTTATTTCAGTATCAGCATGACGATATCACGACCGATTGATCCCTTCAGATCACATTTACCACAAAGCCGGCCTATCTTAATTTATTTTAATAAGTAGTCCGCTTAGCCACCATTGCTGCCAGTCACAAGATTAAAAATGATGGTTGCATTTTCAGTGATAAATGACGTTTTACAGATTGTTTTTATCACCATCCGCAACCAATAAAAAATGTATATCACACTGTATTCTTACTCGACGTTTTTATTCATCAAATGTGGCGAGTCATTCAAAGTTTTGCCTCATGTTTTGAATTTAAGTGTTTCAATATAGTTATTTATTAACCTTTTTTCTAGTTCCAGGGCGATAATATTCCTCAGTATTCGCTTTAATGTCAGTGTCATAATAATAAACGTCACGTAAAACACCATCGGAATAATCAGCTACTTGATCAGCAAAATGTGGCGAATTTACATCACCACTCTGCCCACCTGCCGTTATGGCTTTTGCCGTTATTTTTTTACCAAAATTAACAACTGCGACAAATGAGTTACCGCGTGTACCATAGTTTTTCTTTGAGTCATTAAAGGTACGCTGACCATAAGCCGCTAAACTTCCCCAACGCGCAGAAGTAAATGCCACAGGAACACTAGGTTTGTTATCATCAAACGGCTGTACAATGTCTCCTGTTATTCGTTGAAAGCGATTAATTTCCCCCCACGCCATATCCCATTGACCAAAATCAGCGGTCAATTTAGCAAGACCTGCACGTAAAGCATCTAGCTTCTCAGTTGCTGAGGTTTTATTCTCCATATATTCATAAATATTTATTTTATTAGCACGAGCAGGTTCTGAAGACATTCGCATTAACTCACGTCCCCAATAAATTGCTACAGACGTTTCGACACTATCAACAGCATAGCGTAAGTCCCATGCTTTTAATTTCTTCATGGCAGCGGCTAAATCAACTTTATCCTCAGCTTTAGCATTGTCATAAGCTTTCAATAAGCTCGGAATTAATGGTTCGAAAGCGGTTAAATAACTATCGTAAGCAGCAGCTATTAGGCTATCAAGGGTAAAATCCTTACTGTTTTCTAAAACGCGAAGGGCATGTAGACCTCGAGGGTTCTCAGTATAAGTAGACATATATGATGGATAATCTGCTTTTTTAGGACTTTGTGCCCCACTCATAGAGAATGGCCAGTTATTCGTATTTTGTAGCCAACCAACACTAGGGTTAAACTGATTTATTGATTCATCAACGCTGTGAATTCCTTGCCACTCTGTCGCTGAGGTACTGCCATCTAAAGGCTTAGTCCAATCAAACGTAGGATCTCGTTTAGGGATGAAATTACCATGGAAAAAGCCAATATTACCATCAGCATCAGCATAAACCGTATTATTCGATGAGTTAGTATGGTATTCCATGTTTTTCTTATAGCTTGCTAAACCATCTGTTTTAGTACGCTCGT
The DNA here is from genome assembly GCF_014076785.1 of Colwellia sp. MB3u-55. NCBI lineage: Bacteria > Pseudomonadati > Pseudomonadota > Gammaproteobacteria > Alteromonadales > Colwelliaceae > Colwellia > Colwellia sp. MB3u-55. The sequence goes on along the minus strand of NZ_JACGUS010000077.1, from coordinate 22,997 downwards.
AAGATTGTATCAGCGCCTTCATTGGCTCTTCCATAATAGCCATAGCCACCCATTTATCACCTTCGGCCCGTACAATAGGACCATGATGGGAATGATAAGCAGTGACTTGCTTGGTTGCCATGCCCTCTTCTCCATTCGCTAGAAAGGTTTTGTAAGGTATACTGATAACAGATGTCGCCATTTTGAGCCACTTATCATCATAAAAATAATAAACCCCGTCGTCACGCTCTTCTACAGTTTCTAAATATTCATCAATAAAATCAGAGCCTGTCGAGGTATGCATCCAACCATTTCTTTCATTAAAGCCCTGATAAACAAAAAATTGCCCCCAAGTAACAGCACCATAGGCATTCAGACCCTCGTCACTTTTCATATGCAATTCTGCACGAAAGTAAAATGAAGTATGAGGGTTAATAAGTAACATTGCATTACCCGAGGCTGTATTTTTAGGACCAATAGCAAAACCATTGGAGCCTTGCGGTTCTTTGGTTAAGTCGAGCTTTTCATCAGGAATATTGATTATTTTATCACCATAGAAGTTTTCTAAGCGGTTAAGGCGCGCGCGTTCAATGTCACCACCAATACTGCCTTCAGAAAAAGTTAATGCCATCCAAGGTTCAAAACGTTTCAGTACTTTAGGTTTAACCTGTGGGTGGGTGTGCAAATAATAATTTAAACCATCAGCCCAAGCATTCATCAGTTTTTTTAACCATAACGGGCTTGTTTCATACATGGCTTTAATTTCATCAGGGCGAATAAATAATTTCATCCGTAAATCACGATAAATTTCCGACTCACCTTCTGCCTCAGCCAAACGTCCCATAGCGTTTAAAAAATTAATTTCTATACGATTAAAATCATCTTCCGCTTGCGCGTAGATCATTCCAAAGACAGCATCGGCATCTGTAGAGCCATAAATATGTGGTATTCCCCAGTTGTCTCGCGTGATAGTAACTTTATCAGCAGTTGCTTGCCAAAGTTCTACTTCTGTTGTTTCTTTTGGATTTTGAGAACAGGCTGAAATAAAAATAGTGACAGCGATTATAATTTTCTTCATGTGATACCTTAAAATAAAATGATTATTTCCAACGAAGATAAAAGTAAAATATATTGATCAAAACACCTAGGCAAACTGATTGCAAAAGGTCGAAAAGAGAATAGTTGAAATCAAAGTCAGCTTGCCACGCATATTGGTATACATCAACCTGAAAGATCTAAAATCAAAAATGATCCAACTAAATTTGATTCGATTGTTATCATGAAGTCTTAGCGTTAATTGGATCAGACTTACTACCGATGATTCAGGACTATAGGCTTTTAATCATCGGGGAAAATCACACACACCGTCTAGTTCATAGAGCTTGTAGAGGCTATAGACTTAAAGTGGAGTTAGAAATTAATGAATTGCTAACTATAATGCATATAAAGTGATCATTAATATTGCTTGCTGAAGATCAGAGATTTTGACTGAAATGCAATTTCTAAAAAACAAGTTAATCTGTTTATCGCCTTTTAAAAGGCAACTGTTGAAAATGATGCCAATATCAAACATTATGCGACGTCTGTGCAGCTTCACTCGCATCGACATACACGAAAGTAATAATGCCATGGATTGCTAGGAATGGTCTTGCTGTGTAAACATCGTCACGCCTTTATGTCGATATGCAAGGATGTACTTAAGATGTTTATGAAAAAATCATCACCGTTTATCCTGAACATAAAAAAGCCCATGTTTAAATGGGCTTATGATAAAACGTTACTCTCGGTGCTTTTACATGCTACTTTCTAAACACAAATCCTATTTAAGGTCGTAGCAACATCAACAGATACCTTTTGCTGTTGCTCTGCATGCTGGGCAACAGAACTTAAGCCATTAGTGATATCTCGACTCAAAGAGGCAACTTCAGCCATATTGGTATTAACCGCTGCAGTTGATTGCTGTTGCTGTTCAGTGCCACTAGCAATTTGAGAGGTTAAGGCATTCACCTCTTTAAAGACTCGACCTATTTGCTCTAACGCTTCAACCACTTCGGCTGAATGTGTCAGACTGTCTTGCGTCAATGCTTGACCACGCGAAATCGCCGTTACAGCATTCGTTGATTTCTCTTGCAAACCTTCAACCATTGAATGAATTTCAACCGTTGCTTCTTGTGTTCTATGCGCAAGTGCTCTTACTTCATCGGCAACAACCGCGAAACCACGTCCTTGCTCACCCGCTCGCGCTGCTTCTATCGCTGCATTTAATGCGAGTAAGTTTGTTTGGTCGGCAATGCCACGAATAACATCCAGAACAGAACCGATATTAGAACACTCTGTTTGCAGTAGCGCTAAGTCTGTCGCCATTTCGGTCACTTCTTTAGAAAAAGCTTCAATGGTTTGCTGACTGGTATTTGAAGAAGTTGTCCCGTGCGATAAAATGTCAATAACTTGATTAGTCGTCTCACTTACCTGTGAAGCACTCTCTGAAAGTATACTAGACGTTGACGCGACTTCATCAATAGAGTGAGCCATAAGTTCTATTTGACGGGCAGAATCATCAACGGCTCTCACTGAATCTGTCATTTGTGTGGCCAATAAAAATGACCCCTCTTTTAACGATTCAGACTCGGTTCGCAACTCAGCAAGCACATCGGATAAATCTCCAATAAAAGCACTAAGCTCATTGGTGACTTGAGCGAGCTCATCATTACCATCATCGACTAATGGGCCAGGAGGCGCCTGCTTAGTACTCACAACAAGCGTTAAGTAATGAAGTAAGTTTGTTAATCGAGACGACAGCTGACTTTGAGTAAATATATAACCTGATATTAATTGGGCAATCACTAATAGAGATAATATACCGATAACAAACGGCTTACTTAACTCATCTGTAAATAGCAAAATAAATAATACAGCTAATAATCCAAAAACAGCAGTCGGTATAAGTAATTTCACGCTTAAGCGAGTAAACATAGAGTATCCATGATGTTAGTTTAAAAAAATAGCTGAGATTAAAGCTACTTGTCTTTATTTCCTTATAAATTACCTATTATTTAGCAGTTTTGCTAATAATATTTACTAATTTATGCCATTCAACAAAAATCAGCTGTTATTTTAATGATACTGAGTAACAATTGATTGTGGAACATTCAATGTTATCTGCCAACACTTATAATATTATGCTAAGTGTTGGCGGATAAATAAAAAGAGAAAGATAATAAAGTAGATTCATGACAATAAAGAGTTTGGCTAAAATCAAAGCCAAAATTTATTTTTATTGGGACATAAACCATTTAATTTTTCCTTTAAAACGACATGATTAAAAGTCTTAGCTATTTGCTTTGCTTAAATTCACTTAAATCGCCCTTTTTTAGCTAATAGATAAGTTGATTTCTTCTTAGTCAGGACACCAAACTCAGCTACTTTGGTTATTTTTCTTTTTCGTCCAACGGCTTTCGTTTTTGTATTACTAAAATTTTCGCTCACATAAGGTTGAGATGACTCTGCCTAGTTAAGTTTTCATAATATCGCCAGTTATGGCTAAGTGCCCAACTAAATGGATATACATCATAAATAATTGATATCACATTTATCTTTCACTTCTTGGTGTATTCTCATAAAATCAATGAATAGATTATTTAACAAGGCATTCCGTGACTTCAATTCAACATTTGTTCGACAATAATCAGCAGTGGGCTGAAAAGATAAAAAAAGCAGACCCCGATTTTTTTAAACGCTTGTCAGAACAACAAAAACCCAAATATTTATGGATAGGTTGCTCTGACTCAAGAGTACCAGCCAATGAATTGCTCGGTATGTCACCAGGTGAAGTGTTTGTTCATCGTAATATTGCTAATCAAGTTATCCATACCGATTTAAATTGCCTTTCTGTTATTCAATTTGCTGTAGAAAACCTAAAAGTTAAACATATAATAGTATGTGGTCACTATGGCTGTGGCGGTATTACAGCATCCATTGATAATAAGCGTCATGGGCTAATCGATAATTGGTTAGGCCATATTAAAGATGTTTATCGTTTTCACAAAGAGCGCCTTGATGCCGTTGAAGACCAGCAAACAAAGGTCAACTTACTTTGTGAACTCAATGTAATTGAGCAGGTAGCCAATGTTTGTCATACCACTACATTAGTCAGTGCCTGGAATGCCAATCAAGATGTCACCGTACACGGCTTTGTCTATAATATACACGACGGTATTTTGAAGAACTTAAACGTTTCTTCTAATGGTAAATAACCAATGACCCTAATGATGCCTGACTCACCAAACAGTAAACAACCTTTTGCTCGTGGCGAAGTCGCTTTAGTTGGCGCGGGTCCTGGCGATCCTGATTTACTCACCTTACAAGCTTTTCGTTTCATTAAACAAGCCGAAGTCGCCATTTATGACCGATTAGTAAGTGCTGAAATATTAGCGTTATTACCCGAAAATTGTCAGCGAATTTATGTCGGTAAAAAACAAGCAGAACACAGAGTCCCCCAAGACAAAATTAATCAGTTATTAGTTGATTATGCTAAACAAAACAAAAAAGTTTTACGCTTAAAAGGCGGCGATCCTTTTGTTTTTGGTCGAGGAGGTGAAGAAGCACAATATACCTTAAAAAATGGTATCGCTTGTCATATTGTACCAGGAATGACCGCGGCCTCTGCTTGCACTAGCTATGTAGGTATCCCTTTAACGCATAGACAAGTCGCACAAAGTTGCACATTTATTACTGGTAACGTCCAAGACAATGGTGAATTATCACTGCCATGGCACACGCTTAACGATAATAAACAAACCGTTGTCTTTTATATGGGGATCAAAAGCTTACCCATCATCAGTGATCAACTAATTAAGGCGGGTCGTAAGGCTTCAACACCCGCAGCATTGATTTATAAAGGAACAAATCCAGAACAACAAGTTTACCGAGGTACGTTAGTGGGATTGAACCACTTAGTTGAATTACATGATATAAAACCACCAACATTAGTCATTATTGGTGATGTTATTAACACCTTTGATGAGAAGCGCTTGATGAATTTAGGTTATTTATCACCAGAATAATACTAAACACCTAAAAAATCGTTTAAGAAAATCAAGCTCTGCACTGCGCCAATATTAATCATATTGTTCGGTTTATATTAAGAATTATAATAACAATTACCCACTCTTTTGATAATAAAAATAATAGGAATAGCGATTATGCAGGGCACTGAGAATATCCCAGGAACGGTTAACTTTTCAAACACAGATTTAACAAGTAACGATTTACCAAGATTAGACTCACTAAAATTTGAAATGTTATCGCCGCTTTATGCAAAAAGTAACCGCTATATCACCTTATTCATCACCCTGTTTATTATAAGTATTTTATTCATCGTTCAACTACAACACTTTATTACCTTAACTACTGCAGTAAATAACTTTGTAAGTTATGTTATTTGGGTAATAGCACTGATTGGTTTTATGAGTACCCTTTACACTATAGTTGCCGATAAAAGAAAGTTTTACGCACTTCGCCAACAAGATCTTAGTTATCAAAGTGGCGTTATTTTCCTAAAAACTGTTAGTCAACCCATGCTACGTATTCAACATGTAGAGCTAAAGCGTGGTCCTATTGACCGAAAAATAGGTTTGGCTAAACTGCAAGTTTTCAGCGCTGGTGGTGCATTGCACACTTTTGAAATTCCAGGTTTACCGTTAGAGAAAGCAGAGAGTATTCGCCAATTTATTCTTGATCACAAAGATGTTAACCATCATGGATAAATCAACACCGACGCTAGAGAGCGATGGCGAAGTAACAATTCCCCCTCTTGGCTCGAAACAAAACACCAAAGACTGGCAGCGTATATCACCTATCGCTATTATTTATTTTTTAGCAAAATTTGTGATGGGATTTTTAAGTAATATCGTCGTTTTTTTACCCGCATTATATTTAGGTTACGATAATTTTATTGCACATCCCCATTTGTGGCTACCAATAGGTTTAGCCATACTCGCCATTATTATGATCTCGACCTTTTTAAGTTTCTACTTCTTTCAGTATCGATTATATCAGGATCATATTGAAATACGCTCTGGCGTAATTTCAAAGAAATACGTTAATTTACCCTTTGCTAAAATTCAAAACGTAAAACTAGAGCAGCCGTTGTATTATCGACTATTCGGTTTTACCTGTCTCCAGCTTGATACTGCAGGTTCCGCTATGCAAGAAGCTAAAGTCGTCGCTTTAAAAGTAGACTTTGCCGAGCAACTTAAAGTAGAAATTTTAGCTCAGCATAAAATAGCCCGTTCAACAGTCGCCGATGCAGATGCAGAAACAGTTAATGACTTAGCATCAAAGGATCAAAACAACGAAACTATTTTAAACACACGCAGTATTACAGACCTTATTATTCATGGCTTAACTAACAACAGAATCTGGATTTTCCTTGGTGGCTTAGCACCATTTTTTGATGATTTTGGTCGCTATATTGTTGAATTTTTTAATGGCTTAGGTATCGACCTCGAAAAATTCTTAACGTTTGCTGATAAACCCATGTGGCAAGTTGGTTTATACGCACTAACCTTAACTTTTATTATTTTATTACCTTTTACCTTATTTTCTATCGCCGGTTCTATTATTACTTTTTACCAGTTCACCTTAAGTAAAGTCGACGATCGTTATATTCGCCGTAGTGGTCTGTTAACCAAGTATGAAGTGATCATGCGATTATCTCGCCTGCAAATGGTAGTTCGTCAACAAGATTGGCTTGATGTGATACTCAAACGAATTAACCTTAAATTTGAGCAAAGCAATAGTGCTTTAAATCAATATCAAGCGAGTGCAGAAAATAATCGTATTATTGTTCCATCAATTAATCCTAGCGAATGTTTGGCGTTGGTTAACAACGTATACCCAACTAATAAAATGATGACGGTTGATTATCAAAGCATTAGTAAACGCTTTCTGTTGCGTAATCTTGGCTATATCCTCACCCCAATATTTATTTCACTGTTAGTCTTTTTCATCACTGTTGATAAAACTAATTTATTAATGGCTATAATTCCTGGTTATTTATTTGTTGGTTTGTTAATTTTTATGCGTTGGTTTCGTTGGGGCTATGCTAAAGATGAAGATTTTATTTATATCCGTAAAGGTTATTTTGGCGTCGACTATTACTGTTTTCCTATTTTTAAAACTCAACAAGTTCAGTTTAAACAAAGTTGGTTTCAAAAACGCCACCAACTCAGTTCAATAAGAATAGTATTAGCGGCAGGCGCGCAAGATATTCCTTTTATCAAACAAGAGTTTGCCTACCAATTACTTGATAATGCACTTTACCAAGTAGAAAGTAGCCGCAAATCTTGGATGTAACTAAGATATGAACAGCACTAAAATATTCATTATCGGCTTACCTCGCACCGGCACCACCAGTATTTGTGCCGCTATGCTTGAACTCGGCTATACCGTCGCACACACAGCTTATACGCAAAAAACTTTTGATCATGCACAAGTCATCGCTGATACGCCCATTTTTGCTGATTTTAAACGTCTAGATACATTTTACCCTGACAGTAAATTTATCTATTTGTCCCGTGAGTCACAAAAATGGTTACCTTCGATTAAGCAATTACTACAACGAATGTATATTAATGTTACCCGAGATGATGGTGGCTTTAATACAATTATTAAACGCTGTTACCAAAGTACATTTTCACCATTTACCTTAGATAATATTGAAGATGATAATTTTTTATCATTATGCTACCAGCGGCATAAGAGTGAGGTTGGACAGTATTTTCTTGCTCGCCCAAAAGACTTACTCACTATAGATGTTAGCGAGTCAGACAGTTATCAGAAATTACTCAATTTTTTATCTTTAGCGCAAGGAAATGAATCGGCAAGCTTTGAGCAGCTCAATACGGGTGGCAAAGTGACCGCCTGGAAGGATTTAATCAATAAAAATAAAATAGCGTCTACCAAGAATGGTCGAATAAGTTTACTAACTTATTTAGATGTATCAGGCGAATAATAGCAGCACGTTGAGCTCTATAATAAAGTCAACATACTGCTTTTCTAAATGTTACAAAGCTTCAATTTCAGCGAGTGCTTGACTAAATTCGGCTAAATCTAACTCAACATATGTATTATCATTGGTATCACTAGTTTCTTCTTGCCAATTAATGCCAACGATAACACCGTCTTCACTAAGGTCTTCTAACCAAAATTCCAACCAGTCACTTAAGGTTATTTTAGTCGGAACATATTCCTGCCATTCATCAACACAATGCTTCTGAGCGAGTTCTTGGCTTGACCATAATGGCATAACTTCAGTGTTTTCAAAATTAATAGAATCAAGTACTACCCAATCTTCTGCTGATTTTTCTTGCAGAGCCCAGAACGATTGATTGTTTTTAACGTCGACTAAAAAGGTGCTTAAGATTGTTGAATTCATGATTATTGGTATCAATTAATTAATGAGCAGTCTTCAATTATCTCACACCATCTCATTTGCTAATATAACAATTTATTGTAAAAGTATAAAAAATAAGCAAGTATGAACGGATATGGAACAATAATAATAAAAATACTATATGACTGAAGAAGTTAGATTGAAGACGTTAAGCATTGATGAACTAGAAATTGGTATGTTCGTTACCACCGTAATGCTTAAACACAGTAAAACAAAAGTAAAAAACCAAGGCAGAGTTAATTCTCAAAGCACAATAATGTCTTTAAAAAAACAAGGCGTTACTCAAGTTATTATCAAACTTGAGTCTGATAAGGAACAAAATAAAAATTTAACAGCTAAAGAAGAGAAATTATCAACTGCAGAGTCAGTGACTTTACCTTGCTCATTAAATGAAGAATTTTCACGTTCGTGTGAAATCTATGATGATAGTAATAAAAAAATTCAGGATTTGTTCGACCAAGCGAAAAGTCAAAAAAGTCTATCACCGCAGGCAATCAGTTTGCTCGCCTCAGAGATAGCCAGCTCGGTTATTCGTAATCAATATGCCATAACTATTTTAACGCGTATTCGCCATCACTCTACCTATCAATGGGAGCATGCCACTAACTGCGCCATCTTAATATGCGGCTTTGCACTTTTCCTTGGCTTAAATAAAGAAACCGCTGAAAAAATGACATTGGGCGCTTTATTACATGATATTGGTGTTGCAAAAATACCCAAAGGCATCATTGAAAAACCAGATAAACTGACAGTTAATGAAATGGATATTGTTAAAAAACACCTTGCATGGGGACATCAGCTTTGTAAAAAAGATGGTTTTAATGATCCTATCATTATGGATATGTTGATTAATCACCATGAACGATTAGATGGTTCTGGCTACCCGAGGGGCTTAAAAAAAGAAAAACTTTCTAAACTTGCTCGTATTACAGCAATTATTGATGTTTATGACGCCGTAACAGGTGATAAAGCTTATAAAAAAAGTCAACAACCCATTAACGCGTTACGTTATTTATTAGCCGAAAAAGGCAAGTTTGATCAGCTACTTGTTCAACAGTTTATCAAGTATTTAGGTGTCCATCCGGTGGGCTCACTGGTTAAACTGTCTAATGATAAAATAGCCATTGTGGTTGAAGGTAACAGAGCTGAGCCGCTAAAACCTAAAGTAAAAACTTTTTATAGCTTAAAACTTCAAAATTATATTAATTCAAAAGATTGCGATCTTTCACTTGTCGCTATTACCATCGTTGGCTCGGCACGAGCTGAAGACCATAATATTAACATTGCTAAAGTGATACACGACATTGCCAATAAAGCCTAACGTACCTTAAATGTCCTTTTTTAGGCAAAAAAAAGCCGCGTAAGTTACGCGGCATAAAAACATTTGTAATGGAATAACAAAAGTTTGGTAAGAGCATCGCCCTTAAGAACTAGAGTAATTATACTAATAAATGATTTAATGTAAACACAGTACACTAATAAAATTCAGCATTAGCGCAACTTTATTACAAATATCATCTTAATAGTCATTAATAAGTCCTTTTTAAACGGGGGTATCAGATAATCTTTTTGATAAGACAATAAAAAGCCGAATAAGGATACTCGGCTTTTAGTTAACAACTTTTATTGTCAGCTTGATGCGTTAAGGCGTCATCTCTTCTTGATCTGCGCCTTCTTTATCAATTACTTCTGGTATTAAGTCTTCTTTAGAAATACCAAAAGCGAGTGCAACAGAGCTTGCTACATAAATAGATGAATAAGTACCAACAAAGACTCCAAACAATAACGCGGTTGCAAAACCATGAATAAGCTCACCACCTCTAAAAAACAGTGCAGCTAATACTAATAACGTGGTTATTGACGTTATAAAAGTACGACTTAAGGTTTGTGTTAACGAAATATTGATAATATCTGCTGGCCCGCCTTCACGTAATTTACGAAAGTTTTCACGAATACGGTCAGACACAACAATCGTATCATTGAGTGAGTAACCTATAACCGCCAATATCGCTGCAAGTACCGTCAAGTCAAACTCAAGTTTTAATACCGAGAACAAACCCAGTGTTAACAATACATCATGAAATAAAGCAAACACCGAACCTAAAGCGAAACGCCATTCAAAGCGGAATGCTACGTAAACGAGAATACAAATTAGCGCAGTTAACATAGCTAAGCCGCCCTGCTCTGCTAATTCATCGCCGACGCTGCCACCCACAAATTCAATACGGCGCATTTCCATGGTTTGACCTGTACCTTCTTGTAAGGCACTAAGTACTTCATTACCGAGCATTTCAACGTTTAAACCTTCGCGTTCGGCTAAACGAATAACCACATCACGGCTAGTACCATATAACTGCACTACCGCATCTGGATAGCCATTACTGTCCATTACCGCACGAATTTTGTTTAAATCAGCCGCTTTTTCAAAACCCACTTCAATTAATGTTCCACCCGTAAAATCTAGGCCAAAGTTTAATTTATTGGTCATTAAAGAAAATACAGAAGCAAGCATCAATATAACACTAAACATCAATGCTCCCTTGCGGTAACTCATAAAGGCGACAGTTTCTTTTAATTGTAAAATTTGCATAAATATCTTCGCCCTATATTGAAAGTTTGTCGAGACGTTTTCCGCCCCAAACAGCATTAACTACGGTTCGTGTACCCACAACCGCTGTAAACATTGAGGTAAGAATACCGATAGATAAGGTAATCGCAAAACCCTTAATCGGACCTGTACCAATAGCATACAAAATAAGTGCCGCAATAAGCGTGGTAATATTGGCATCAATAATGGTTGAAAATGCTGCCTCATATCCTTGATGAATAGATTGTTGAATCGACTTACCTTCACGTATTTCTTCTCGTATACGTTCGAATATAAGTACGTTTGCATCTACTGCCATACCAACTGTTAGAACAATACCAGCCATACCGGGTAACGTTAACGTTGCCCCAGGAATTAACGACATAATCCCAACAATTAAGATTAAGTTAGCACCAAGCGCTAGATTTGCTACCACACCAAAAGCACGGTAATAAATAATCATAAAAATAAACACTAAGCCAAAGCCCATTAAAATAGCTTCAAAACCAAGCCTAACATTTTCAGCACCTAATGTAGGGCCAACCGTTCGCTCTTCAACAATTTGAATCGGTGCTACAAGCGCTCCGGCACGTAATAATAAGGCTAAATTATGTGCTTCACTTTGGCTACCCGCACCTGTAATGCGGAAGGTTTTACCTAAACGTGCTTGAATAGTCGCTACTGAGATAACTTCTTCTATTTTTTCAAAAATAGTATTCCCTTCAGCATCTTTACGGTCAGTGGGTTTATATTCAATAAATACGGTCGCCATTGGCTTACCAATATTGCTTTTAGTCCCATTGGACATTTTTCCACCGCCGGCAGAATCAAGCGAAATATTGACTTGTGGGCGGCTATATTCGTCAAAGCTTGAGCCTGCATCAACAATATGATCACCAGTTAGCATGACACGTTTTTTCAATAAAACAGGTTTGCCGTCACGTTCATATAATAACTTAGAGCTCGCTGGCACTCTGCCATTGAGTGCCGCACTTAAATCGCCATCAGTATCAACGAGTCTAAATTCGATAGTTGCCGTCGCATTTAAAATTTCTTTTGCTTTAGCTGTATCTTGCACACCGGGTAATTCAATGATGATGTGTTTTTTACCTTGGCGTTGCACAAGCGGCTCAGAGACACCCAATTCATTAACACGATTACGAATAATGGTAATGTTTTGTTGCAAGGCATATTCGCGAACTTCTTTAATTTTTTCATCGGTCATTTTTGCAGACAAGGTTAAATTATCTGCATTTTCTGACATTAAAAAGTCACGGTAGCGTTTCTTCAAAAAGTCATGGGCTGTAGTTAAGTCTTCTGCATTACGAAACTGAACATTAATGGAATCATTCGATTTTTTGACACTACGGTAACGAATTTTTTCGCCACGTAAATCGGTACGAAAATCATCAACTAGGGCGTCTTGCGCTTTAACTATCGCTTCACTCATGTTCACTTCCATTAAAAAGCTAACACCACCACTTAAATCTAAACCTAACTTCATCGGTGTACCACCAACACTTGCTAACCATGCAGGTGTTGCCGGCGTAAGATTTAACGCCACCGAAAATTTATCGCCTAAACTTTCCTCAAGCAAATCACGGGCACGAAGTTGTTGCTCGGTATCACTAAAACGGACAAGTAATTGGCCATTTTCAAGCACAATACTTGAGAATGAAATATTATCTGCAGTCAAATCGCTCTTTACGCTATCAAGCGTTGTAGCATTGGCTTCAACGCCACGTAAACCTGAAACCTGCACAGCAGGGTCTTCAGGGTATAAATTAGGTAAAGCATATAAAGCACCAAAAGCGACTATAAATAGCACCATCAGTGTTTTCCATAAGGGGTATTTGTTTAGCACAAGTTCATCCTTTTTATTAACGTTCTTTTAAATCGTTGCAGGTTAGTCACAATGGTCAACTTGTTTAGCAAGTAACTAACCTACCACGACTTACAATTACAATGACTTCATTGTGCCTTTAGGTAATACCGCATTGATTGCTGCTTTTTGAAGAACAACTTCAGTACCTTCAGCAACACTTACTACGATATAATCTTTTTCGTCTGAAACTTTCACAATTTTACCGACGATGCCGCCTTGTGTTAAAACTTCATCACCTTTTGATAATGCTGACATTAGGCCTTTATGCTCTTTTACACGCTTAGCTTGTGGGCGGTAAATCATAAAGTAAAAAACTAAACCAAAAACGGCTAGCATGATCAACATTGATGTGCCATCGGCACCTGCTGGTGCGCCGGTTGCTGCGTGTGCTTCACTGATAAATAAACTCATAATTTCCTCTGATTTTTATTGTTAATAAATGGATAATTCTTTTAATTTGTGTAAATAGCTATTTTAGTTCTGGAACGGGTAATCCGCGTAACGCATAAAACTCACTCACGAAGTCGTCTAACTTACCTTGCTCTATAGCCGCACGCAATCCTTTCATAACACGTTGATAAAAATGTAAGTTATGTAAGGTATTTAATTGTGAGCCTAGAATTTCATTACACTTATCTAAATGATGCAAATAAGCGCGTGAATAATTTTTACAGGTATAACAGTCACATTCGCTGTCTAATGGCCCTGTATCTGTTTTGTGGCTAGCATTACGAATTTTAATAACGCCGTTAGTCACAAATAGATGACCATTTCGGGCATTACGTGTTGGCATAACACAATCAAACATATCAATACCACGACGCACACCTTCAACCAAGTCCTCAGGCTTTCCAACACCCATAAGATATCGGGGTTTATTCTCAGGGATCAAGGGGGTGGTGTGATCAAGAATGCGGATCATATCTTCTTTGGGTTCACCTACCGATAAACCACCGATCGCATAACCATCAAACTCGATGTCTTTTAGACCTTTAACAGAAACTTCACGTAAGTCTTCATACATGCCGCCTTGTACAATGCCAAACAAAGCTGATTGATTATCGCCATGAGCAACTTTAGAACGCTGTGCCCAGCGTAGTGATAATTCCATCGAACTTTTTGATTCTTCATGTGATGCAGGATATGGCGTACACTCATCAAAAATCATCACAACATCGGCATCTAAACTGCGCTGAACTTCCATTGAACGTTCAGGAGTTAGCATTATTTTATCACCGTTAATAGGAGAACTAAACTTAACCCCTTCTTCGGTAATCTTACGCATTTTACCTAAACTGAACACCTGAAAACCACCAGAGTCAGTAAGAATTGGCTTTTGCCAATTAATAAAATTATGTAAACCGCCAAACTGTTCAACAATTTCAGTACCAGGACGTAACATAAGGTGAAAAGTGTTGCCTAGAATAATTTCAGCACCTGTTGCCTCAACATCTTCCATTTTCATACCTTTAACCGTGCCATAAGTCCCTACTGGCATAAACGCTGGCGTTTCTACTGTGCCACGATCAAACGTTAAACGGCCTCGACGTGCTTTACCGTCAGTATTGATTAATTGGTACTTCATCTTGCTTTTTACTGGTTTAGTCACTGGTGCTACTGTTTTATCTGTCATATAGACTTTCTCCAAACCCTCTAGCGAAACAGGCTAGCGGTTGTTTATTATAAATTATTAAACGCTTTATACATCATCTTAAATATTGTAATCTTTTTTCGTTAAAAACATCGCATCGCCATAACTGAAAAAACGATATTTTTCATGCACTGCATGTTGATACGCAGACATCATGTGTTCGTAACCCGAGAAAGCGCTAACGAGCATTAACAGGGTTGACTCTGATAAATGAAAATTAGTGATTAAGGCATCAATTACTTGAAATTCATATCCTGGGGTAATAAAGATATCCGTGTCACCATAAAAAGCGCTAAGCGGTAATGCTTTATCTTTAGCCACCTTAGCAGCACTTTCTATCGAACGTACCGAAGTTGTACCAACAGCGATAACACGACCGCCATTCGCTTTTGTCAGGGCTATCTGTTGAACAACCTCGTCAGATACTTCAACATACTCAGCATGCATAATGTGGTCGGCTATTTCATCGACTTTTACTGGCTGAAAAGTACCTGCGCCAACGTGTAAGGTAATAAAAGCGAGATCAACACCCTTAGCTTTTATTTTTTCTAATAAATTTTCATCAAAATGTAAACCTGCGGTAGGTGCAGCAACCGCACCAGGTTTTTCATTATAAACAGTTTGATATCTTTCACGATCGCTGTCTTCATCAGGACGGTCGATGTAAGGAGGTAATGGCATATGGCCAATTTCTTCAAGCACGGATAAAACTGATTGATCACCCTGTATTTCTAATTCAAATAAAGCACTATGTCGACCAAGCATAGTCGCAGAGACTTTGCCTTCTAAAATAAGTTTGTTACCGACTTTCGGTGACTTACTGGCACGAATATGAGCAAGAAAACGTTTTTCGTCGAGGATCCTTTCAACCAAAACTTCAATTTTCCCCCCACTTTCTTTTTGTCCAAACATACGCGCTGGTATTACGCGGGTATTATTAAAGATAAGTAGATCACCAGCATTAAGTTGTTCAATAATATCGGTAAATCCAAGATCAAGGATTTTACCACTATTACCGTTAACAGACATTAAACGACTTGAGGTACGATCCGCTTTCGGATATCGAGCAATAAGTTCTTCGGGTAAATCAAAAAAAAAGTCAGCTACGCGCATGTAAATACCAATTAGAATATCTATTTTAAGAGAATAAAAAACGCGTAATTTTAGTGTTCAGCGCCAACAATAGCAAGTAATAACGCCGATACGGTGGCAATAAAGGGTCAAGAGACCTTAAATATAAAACAGCTTAGTATTTACCTTGTTTATAATCATCATATTGGAAACTTTATCTCCCCTTTTTGACAATTTACCGTATGCTGAGATTATCGATAAATTTATAGTTGAAAATATCATGAACAATATTTCTTTTGCTCTCGCTAAAACCATCCTTAATGGCTTTGAGCGACATATCTATCTTTTTAGTGAAATTACTCAATCCGCAAAAAAACGCTTTGAGCTCTGCCAATGGCAAGCGGTTCAAGATGCAGCAAAAAGTAGAACAGACTTTTATGATAAACGTGTTGAAGAAACACTTGAGACCATTAAAAAAGATTTTTTTGTCTCAAATCTTGACGAACTTTTATGGCAAAACGTTAAGGTAAGTTACGTCGATTTATTAAAAGAACACCATCAACCAGAGCTAGCAGAGAGCTTTTATAACTCTATCTTTTGTCATTTATTTGAACGTAAGTACTACCACAATGCTTTTATTTTTGTAAAAAGTACCGTTGAAAAAATAGAAAACATTGCCAATCCTATTATATACACGCGCTATTTGCCAAGTGAGTTAGGCCTAGAACAAACTATTGCGGCTATTATGAATAATGCCAACTTCAACATTCCCTTTGTTAACTTAGAAAGAGACATGAAAAGTCTTATAAAGTCTTTTCGCGTTCAAGCTCATAAAACACGATATAAACTTAGCGAATTGAAGTTCGATATTCTTGATTTTATATTCTATCGTAACAAAGGGGCTTATATTATTGGTCGAGTTATTTCTCCTGGCGGTGAAACCCCCTTTATTGTCCCTATTGTTAATAATGAAAAAGAAGGAAAAGCAGCAGGATTATACATAGATGCGTTATTAACCGAAGGGGCAAATATGGCGGTGGTTTTCGGTTTTGCCCGCGCTTACTTTTTTGTCGACTGTCAGCATCCCTTTGCTTTAGTGCAATTTTTAAAACGCTTAATTCCTCATAAAACCTTAGCCGATTTATATTCAGCCATTGGTTTTCATAAACAAGGGAAAACACAGTTTTATCGTGATTTTCTTAATCACCTCGACGCAAGTGATGACAAGTTTGAATTAGCTGCAGGTATTAAAGGTATGGTGATGTCAGTATTTACCTTACCCTCTTACCCTTATGTTTTTAAAATTATAAAAGATAAATTTGCCCCGAGTAAGACCATGACTAAGCAAGAAGTTAAAGGGAAATATCGCTTAGTTAAATTACATGACCGAGTTGGCCGAATGGCTGACACCATGGAATACTCTGAAGTTGCTTTTCCCAAAGACCGTTTTAGTGAAGAATTATTAACAGAGCTGCTCAATGTTGCTCAATCTATTATTCGTTTTGAAGATGAATTAATTATCATCAAACATTTATATATTGAGCGTCGTATGACACCGCTCAATTTATATTTAGCTAAAGCAAGTGATGAGGAAATTGAAGAAGCAATGTATGGCTATGGCAGCGCGATCAAACAGTTAATTGCTGCCGATATTTTCCCTGGCGACATGTTACTCAAAAACTTCGGCGTAACCCGACATGGACGAGTCATATTTTACGATTATGATGAAATAACCTATATGGATGAAGTTAACTTTAGGGTGAAACCAGAAGCGATTACCGAGGAACAAATTTACGCTGCAGAACCTTGGTACTCGGTAGCACCTGGCGACATGTTTCCAGAAGAAATTGCGACTTTTGCGTTGGCAAATACTAAATACCGCAATGCTTTTTTATTACATCATGCAGATTTGTTAGAAGCCAGTTTTTGGCAACAATGCCAAAAAAGTGTGGCTACGGGTAAATTTGAAGATGTATTCCCCTACCCAGAGGCACTTCGTTTTTGTAATAATTAATAGTGTATCTGTGATTGTTTGCTTTACCTGATAACAATTGATTTTAAAACAAACGCAATGTTGTTATTTTAAGCAAACAGTCATTTATTTCATTTTTTTTGACTTTAGCGCTTTACCTTTGCTATTGCTTGCGTATAATTCGAATCCGTTGCAGGGGTGTAGTTCCAATTGGTAGAACAGCGGTCTCCAAAACCGACGGTTGGGAGTTCGAATCTCTCCACCCCTGCCAATTCTTTTCTTAGCTATTTCTAGCTATGATAAAATATCTATCTTTATAAATCACCGAAAACTTAATAGTAACTCAGTTCTCTCAAAATAAGAGCAGTCATTATACTTATTAAAGTATAATTTATTTTTAGGTGAAGAAATAAAAATATAACCTATAATATATTTATTACTTCTAATAATATCTGACTGGAATAATTTGACACTTTTTAGTACTGTGCCCCAAATAAAATCACCCTATTTATTATTTTTTTCTTTATATTTCATAATATTTAGCACTGTTGCAACAGCGCTAACCAGCGAAGTAAATTTAGACACCGATTATCAGTCTAACCGTAATAATACGTCGATTTCATTTCAAGAAAAAGAAAGTAGCTACACTAAACTGCTTGAGCAACTAACGCCGTTTAAAAACAAGCGCTTTGAAGCACTAATTATTAATCAGTTGCATTACAATGCTATTTTTCAATGAGATACTATTAATGCT
Source organism: Colwellia sp. MB3u-55 (assembly GCF_014076785.1). Taxonomy (NCBI): domain Bacteria; kingdom Pseudomonadati; phylum Pseudomonadota; class Gammaproteobacteria; order Alteromonadales; family Colwelliaceae; genus Colwellia; species Colwellia sp. MB3u-55. The sequence goes on along the minus strand of NZ_JACGUS010000077.1, from coordinate 4,643 downwards.
CAAAGATGGTTAGACCGCTATAAAAAAAACCTTAATCAAATTATTTCAAAAAAATCCTTATTAGCATTAAATCTTCTATTAAAAAAATCAGCTGCTTGAGTTACAAAATGATCAACAACATCTGCCAGCATTAAAGATTTCCTTGCTGTTATTTAATCAGATGAACAACCTAATAATAAAAAGAAATAACAGTCTTTTAAATGATGATGCCCACCTGACCAACTTAGATGTTGCTGAAATTAATAATTTAACCGGTATTTCGTATTTCTCAATTGGCGACTATGACCAAGCACAACAGTATTTTATTACTAGTTTGCGTTTATATGAAGACTTGCAGGCTTTACAGGGTTTCGCAGCGGCGCTTAATAATTTATCGCTAATTAGCTGGGCACAAAAAGATTTTCATGCGGCCTTAAAATATTTAGAGAGACCTATAGATATATCACAACAACTTAACGACAGTGTGCTATATATCATTAACATTTCAAATCAAGGTATCTATTATACTGATCTTAAACAGTTTGAGAATACAATCGTATCTTATAAAAAAGTGATTAATCACCCTGACAGTAAATATTTTCCTAAAGAGACATTAGGTGCCATTATTGGTCTCGCCGATGCCTACATTACAATTAATGAATTAACATTAGCAAAAAAGTAATTAGAAGAAGCGTTGCAATTAACTGCAGCAACCAAGAATAAAAAATCACAAATTAGTGCGGAAGGCTTTATTGGCGATATCTATCTACTGCAGGGAGAGCCTCTTCGAGCTTTAGCTATTTATAATCGCGCATTACTTTACTATCAAGAGACCAAACTTCAGCAACTTGAACCAGAGACCTATAAACGCATCAGCAAAGCTTATCAAGCGCAGAAAAAGTGGCAACAAGTCCTTAATTTTTATGAAAAACATACCCTATTCATTAATAAACTTAATGGCGAAGCACAGCAAAAATCAATCAGGGTTCTACAAAATCAATATAGAGCAGAAGTAAAACAGAAAAAAATCAACTTATTACAAGCTGAAAATCAATTACAAACATTAGAGTTACAGTCAGCAATAAGTCAGAGTATTGTGACGATTGTAATTAGTCTATTTTCCTTAGTCATTTTATTACTTACGGTAAATCGTCATTATATACGAAAAGAAAAAGTACGTTTAACACGTCATAATAATGAAATTAGAGCCAATGAAGAACAGTTGGCGTTATTGTCTATTGCTTTTAGGAATACGGCTGATGCGGTATGGATAAGCAATAAAGACTTCGAAATTGAAGTAGTAAAGAATGCTTACGTGACACATACCCACAAGCATAAATCTGAAGTAATAGGTCAAAAGGTAGTTTTTGCAGAAATAAATGGCCAGCCTACTGATTTATCTGAAAAATTACGCGCTTAGGCTATAGTACATGGTAGTTGGTTAGGGGAGCTTTTTGATCAAAAATCTACCGGTGAAATTTATAGTTTAGAATTAGAGATTGAAGTGATATCAAACGATAATAATGAAATCATCCATTATCTTGGTGTTTTTAGAGACATTACTGAAAAAGTAAAAATACAACAGCAATTGAGTAAGCTTGCTACCCACGATGATTTAACCAAATTGCCTAATAGAACCCCTACTGCATGAATTGATTGTCCAATCTTCTTTGAACTCTCAGCGCTCTCAAAAATCACCAACCGTATTATTACTTGATGTAAATAGTTTCAAAAAAATTAATGATACTTATGGTCATAGTGCCGGTGATGAAGTTATCTGTGAAATTGCCCATCGTTTAAGTGCGGTATTATACCCAAAAGACGTTATTGCACGTATTAATGGTGCTGAATTTTGTATTTTAGTTGAGCTTTCTGACCCTAATTATGGCGCTATCGCTGTTGCACGGAAAATACTGTCTTGTTTTGACACTGCATATGCCTTTGATGACCACCAGTTGACTGTTACCGCAAGCATTGGCATTACACGATACCCTGAAGATGCTGATGTTCCTCAAGAGCTATTAAGAAAAGCAGCGTTAGCAATCTTTGATATAAAAGCTCAAAAAAAGAATAATTATCAATTTTTTGAACAGCGCATGAACAGTGAAGTTGCAGAACAATTAGCGCAAGAACAAAGGCTACTCACAGCAATAAAAGATGAGACCTTTGAATTTTATTATCAACCCTTTGTTGATACTAAGTCTGGCTTAATTTCGGGTGCAGAGGCCTTAATTCTCTGGGTTGAAGCGGACGGTAATATTATTTACCCTGACAGTTTTATTCCTTTTTCTGAAAAGCTTGGTCTAATAGATCAACTGGATGAAATCGCAATAAATAAGGTCTTCGCTCAAGTTGCTTTATGGCAAAAACAAGCGTTATACTTTGGACCTATTGCCATTAATTTATCAGCAAAAATTTTTCTGACTCAGCAGCCCTTATTGCACTTTTAAAAGTGAAACTAAACCAATATGGCATCCCTCCCGCCAGGATAAAAATTGAAATTACTGAAGGTATGTTACTGGATAAAATAGATATCGCTATTTTAACTATGCAACAACTTAAGGCACTTGGCTTTAAGCTTTCATTAGATGATTTTGGTACAGGTTTTTCTTCTTTAAATTACTTAAAACAATTTCCTTTCGACATTCTCAAGATTGACCGTTCGTTTATTATGGGAATGCATGAGTCTTCAATTGATCAAAGTATTGTTCACTCTATTATTAACTTGGCTAATAATTTAAATTTAAGTGTTATCGCAGAAGGGGTGGAATTAAGTGAACATTTAGCGTTTCTCCAACAATTAAACTATCAGGAGTATCAGGAGTATCAAGGTTATTATTTCAGTAAAGCCATTAGTTTTAAAGAGTTAGAACAACTAGTCATGACTCAAATTAAAACGCTATAAAGTACAGTGGCTTTATCTTTAAATTTGCGATTAATTCAGAATCAGAGAATTAATACACCGTCTATATTAACGGGTATATTTGGTATTAAGTGAAAATTCTGTCATTATGTGCTTCTTACTTACGCTATGCTTTATCGCCTTAATTTATGACCATGACTAAAAGACAGTTTTCGCACTTGCAGGCTATGGGTATTGAACTTTGGCAGTTAAAGAACAGTGATAAAACGAACGATAGCGACCACCCTCTTTATCTAGACATTGAACTTGCTACATTAGTTGATACTCATATATTTACCGACATCCTGCACTCTTTAGGTTGCTCCATTGGTGAAGTAAGTTGCAATAATAACGCCTTATCGATAGGTTTATTAACTTGGCAATTTAGTGAACAGACTGATATATCACTCACAAAGCATCACTTGGTTACCCCGTCGATTAACGTTTTGAAAAATTCTCCGCTATTAAAACAAACACTTTGGCAAAAACTACAAGAAATTCAATGATATGACTTTTAGCTACCATAAAATATTAAACAACGACTTAGACTTATTAATCCCTATAGAGAATGCTTGTCACTCTCACCCATGGAGTGAAAAAACCTTTAACGGCTGTATTGGCGCGCGCTATTATGGTCATTACTTACAAGTGGACAATGAGTTAGTGGGTTTTTATATTGGCGAGCATGTCGCTGGTGAAGCAACGTTAATGGATGTTTGTGTATTACCTACACTGCAGGGCAAAGGTTATGGTAAAGCATTACTAGAACACTTTTTTATGCAATCAAAAAAACTAAACAATACCGTTATTTGGTTAGAAGTTCGGGCAAAAAACATCAGTGCTCAAATGATGTATATCAATAATGGCTTTATTGAAACTGGCAGAAGAACAGGTTACTACCCAAGTGCCTCTGGTTTCGGTTATGAAGACGCTATCGTCATGAAGAAAGTGCTCTAATATCTAATAAAACAGGCATAAATAAGTTTTCAATTAATAGAGTTCAGTAAAAATCTGCTGCAATAATTAGAGCAATAAGAGTTAAAACTATCATACACGAAACAAAATAAAGCCTCTTTAATCATGACAATTAAAGAGGCTTTTACATATCACGGATTCACGAACAAGCGTTTGAGCTATTCACAGAAAGTCAGTAAACCACCAGTTTTCAACACCTTCATGTCTGGTAATTCATGGGCGATATACTTATGACAATCTATAAAGGTTTTTTCGCCAGAAGCCAGCGCACTTGAATGCATTTTAACACTGCGATTACCTTGTCCTGAAAAGTCCATGTACTCAAAATCATGGCAGTTACGACATTCCAGTGAATCATTCTCTTTCATCCGTTTCCATTCACGTTCAGCCAATTCGCGGCGATGATCTTGAAACTTTTCTCTCGTGTCGATCAAGCCAGTAAGCATGCCCCAAACTTCTTTACTCGCCGCAATTTTACGAACAATTTTATGTGTCCATTTTTTGGGAACATGACAGTCTGGACAAGTAGCACGAACGCCCGAACGATTAGAGTAATGGATAGTTTCTTTGTATTCTTCATAAACATTATTTTCCATTTCATGACAACTAATGCAGAACTCTTCGGTATTGGTCACTTCAAGCGCGGTATTAAATCCCCCCCAAAAGATAACTCCGCCAGCAAAGCCAATAGCTAAAATAAACCATAAGGCGGCACTGCTTGGCGACTTTAAATACGAAAGTAAGCTTTTTATTTTTGATTTTTGATTTTTGATTTTTGATTTTTGAT